>NZ_JAGYGD010000057.1:0-23723 GCF_019947275.1 Pseudomonas sp. GL-RE-29 | reverse complement strand
CGAGGGAGCTTGCTCCCGCTCGACTGCGCAGCAGGCGCAAATCCGGCGAACCGGTTTATCCAGTTACATCCTGATGGCTGACTTTGGGGCCGCTTCGCAGCCCAGCGGGAGCAAGCTCCCTCGCCACGGGGGTCAGTGCTGGGTATCTCATCTCGGTTGCAGCGACTGGGGGCACCTGCAGCTGATACCTCTCTTCTGGATGTACACACCATGGTGGCGAGGGAGCTTGCTCCCGCTCGACTGCGCAGCAGGCGCAAATCCGGCGAACCGGTTTATCCAGTTAGATCCTGATGGCTGACTTTGGGGCCGCTTCGCAGCCCAGCGGGAGCAAGCTCCCTCGCCACTGGGGGCGGTGTTGGGTGTCTCATCTCGGTTGCAGCGACTGGCGGCACCTGCAACTGAAACCTCTTTTCTGGATGTACAACACCATTGTGGCGAGGGAGCTTGCTCCCGCTCGACTGCGCAGCAGGCGCAAATCCGGTGAACCGGTTTATCCAGTTACATCCTGATGGCTGACTTTGGGGCCGCTTCGCAGCCCAGCGGGAGCAAGCTCCCTCGCCACTGGGGGCGGTGTTGGGTGTTTCATTTGCGTTGCAGCAGCCACTGCAATAACCCGCTCTTCTTGATCGCCACAGGCTTTTGCATGACCACGGTCTCGCGGATTTCCTGACGCTGATCCTGCAAATGGCTCAGGGCGGTTTTCAGTTCGCCGAGGTGCTCCAGCTGGTTGCCGAATGTGGTTTTTTCGATGCGGAATAATCGTCCGCTGGTGATGCTGCGAAACTCCCCGCGCGATGGGCTATCGGCCAGAATGCCCTCCTCACCCAGGACTTCACCCGGGCCCATGCGCCCCGCTTCAATGAGCTTCTCACCGTCATGGATCGACACCGACACCACGCCAGTACTGATGATCATCAGGCAATCGGCAACCTCGCCAAACGCAAGGATCACCTGGTCGGCCTGATAGTCCACCGGGGTCATTTCGTCGGCGAGGCGATCACGCTCATCGTTACTCAAGGAGCGGAAAATCCGCACGTCCTCCAGCAGTCGGCGTTGGCGGTTCCACAGCTGTTCTTCCTGGCCACTGGCCCAACTGACACCCGCGGCCTCAAGGTGCCGATGGGCGAGGTCGAACATCAGGTTGCTCACCTCGTTCTTGCTCTTGGCCGACTCGATAAAGCCCTTCAGTTCGTACTCGGTGTACTCAAGGTGAGAGCTTTTGACCGATACCTTGGCGCGGCGCGATGTCAGCAACGCTCGGGTGCCGCGCAAGGTTTTTTCCAGGGCATCGATGGCCCGTCGCGGCCGCACGCTGCTGGGCACGGCGATGATCACGCTGACCCCATGCACATCGCCGGGGCGACTGTAATTGATGATCCGCGCTTTCGCCGCCACCGAGTTGGGCACCACCGCGATGCCGCCCATGTCGGTCATCAAATGGGTCGAGCGCCAATCGATCTCGACCACGGTGCCCTGGGTGCCGTCGATGGCAATCCGGTCGTTGAGTTGGTAAGGCTTGGTGGTGTTAAGCACGATGCCGGAAAACACATCGCTCAAGGTGCTTTGCAGGGCCAGGCCGACAATGATCGCCATCGCCCCGGAGGTCGCCAGCAAACCTTTCACTGGCAACTGCAAGACATAAGCCGCCGCGCCGACAATGGCGATCAGGAAAATCACCGCGCCCATCAGGTCGTTAAGCAAGCGCGCGCTATGCCCGGCGCGGGACATCAGGCCATAGCCGAGGATGATGGTCACGGTCCTGGCCGCAAACAACCACCAGCCGATACCCAGCACCGTGCCCATCAGGTTGAGGATGGCGTCCTCTGGCCACAGCGGCGGTTGCAGCGGGCTGATGCCGGCGGCGGTCACGACCCAACTGAAGGCCAGGAAAATCCCGATGCGCACGCAAATGCGCAAGTTTTGCCGGGAGCCATCGATCAACTGCCAGGACGCCAGATCGATCAGGATCAGGATGACTCCACAGATCAACGGATGAGCCTGCAGGAACGAGAACATGATTGATTTCTCCACCGCTTTTTTTCCAGGCCGCAACCTGCGTGCGATCGCTGTAACAGACAGATTAGCGTTCGTGGGAGAAAAGCCGCGAAGGCCGTTGGACGACATCAATTCAATTGACCACGCACTTTAAGTGGCCCCCTCAAACGAGACACTCCTACCTCAGTGCTAATCACTCATACCCGGGTATGACCGGCCTAGCCCCATGTGCTAGGCCAGCGTCTTGAGGTACGAGTGTTATCCAGCGCGCGCCGATTTATTCTGGCTGCATCGAATGAATCAACTCATCGCACCGATGCGCTTTGCTGGGGGACGGTTGTCATGAACGCACTGCAAAAGTTGTACATCGCCAGTCATCCGCTGCGGATCAGCCGCTATGGCGCGCACACGTCGCTGTCGACCGCCGAGCGCGTGGAAATCATCGACGTACTGACGGACATCCTGAGCACCGCGCTGGCCCTCCTCGCTCAGATCAAACGCGGCCAACAGACGTTGCGCAACGTCAGCTTCCTGCCGGTACAACAGCTGTTTCGCCGACTGGCGCGCGCCAATGCCGACTATGCTGATTTCCTCGCTACGGGCATTGCCGACCTCGGCGGCTACACCGAAATCGCTGCCCTTTACAGCTTGAATGACACTCATGAACCGAGTTGTTTTGCCGACTGCGTGCTGGGCATTGATGAGAGGACAAACCGACTCCGGGCCGCCGACGCCCTGCTCCGCGACTACTGCGAATGCGCCATCGCCAACAAGGACAACGCCAGCAAACGGTTCTTCGAAGAATGCACCCGACGCAACGCACATTTCATCTCGCTGATCGAGAACAACCTGAGCCATGGGCAGCCATGGTGAAGTGTCTGTTTCAAGCGTTGCGACGAGGGTCAGGCAAACAATGAACAGTCAGTGATTCTGATAAGTCTTCGCAACTACCGCAAAATAGCCGGCAAACATACCCAAGTATACTATTCGGCTTTTTTTGAGCGCGTATCTTGCAACTATGGCGGGCGCCATAGCGCCACTCGCAACAACGCAAGGTTTTTACATGTCCAACTCACCTATTATTTCAGTTGTTGATGATGACGAACTTATCCTTGTCGCTCTGGACAGTTTGTTGCGCTCTTACGGTTACACGGTAAAAACCTACAACAGTGCCTATGCGTTTCTCGAGTCCAACGGGCCTGAGCAAACCGACTGCCTGATTTCGGACATCCAGATGCCCGGCATGGGGGGCGTGCAAATGTACGAAGCACTGGCGCAAAGAAACACGCATATCCCCACCCTGTTCATCACCGGCAAGCCCGGTTTGCCGCCTGTTTTCAGCGGCAACGTGCGTAATCCGGAAGGCTACTTTTCCAAACCCTTCCATACCGATGCGCTGCTGGCATGCATTGAGAACGCTCTGAAAAAACGCCGCACCAACTAATATTTCTGAATTTTCAGACAATAGTTAATTAATACACAGGTATATCGAATTCAGACTTAAACGTGCATGAAGTGACCGTTCGCAGCGATGCGCCGGGCCGTTGAATTAAATACCATTTTCTTTATTTGATTTAAAACTTAACCACTGCCACTCAACTTTAAATATCAACTTAAAGAGCCATGCCATGCCAAAAAACAAACTGACTTCAATCAACGGTGCGCCCGTCGTCGATAACTTCAACATCCAGACCGCGGGCCCACGCGGCCCTGCTCTATTGCAAGACGTCTGGCTACTGGAAAAGCTTGCCCACTTCGACCGCGAAGTGATTCCCGAGCGGCGCATGCACGCCAAGGGCTCCGGCGCCTACGGCACGTTCACCGTGACCCATGACATCACGCGCTACACCAAGGCTCGGCTGTTTTCCGAAGTGGGCAAGCAGACGCCGGTTTTCACGCGTTTTTCCACCGTCGCCGGGGAACGCGGTGCGGCCGATGCCGAACGGGACATTCGTGGTTTCGCCTTGAAGTTCTATACCGAGCAAGGCAACTGGGACCTGGTCGGCAACAACACGCCCGTGTTCTTTTTCCGCGATCCGTTGCGCTTCCCGGACCTCAACCACGCGGTGAAACGCGATCCGCGCACCGGCATGCGCAACGCGCAAAGCAACTGGGATTTCTGGACATCGTTGCCCGAAGCCTTGCATCAGGTGACCATCGTCATGAGCGAGCGCGGCATTCCGCGCAGCTATCGGCACATGCACGGTTTTGGCAGCCACACCTTCAGCCTGATCAACGCCAACAACGAACGCCACTGGGTCAAGTTCACCTTCAAGTCCCAACAAGGCATTCAGAACCTCAGCGATGCCCAGGCACAAAACCTGATTGGCCGGGACCGGGAAAGTCATCATCGGGATCTGTTCGAGAGCATCGAAGTGCGCGACTTTCCGCGCTGGACCTTCTACATCCAGGTCATGTCTGAAGACCAGGCCCGGGATCACGCCGTCAACCCGTTCGACCTGACGAAGGTTTGGCCGCACGAGGAGTATCCGCTGATCGAAGTGGGTTACTTCGAGTTGAACCGCAACCCGGAAAACGTCTTCGCTGAAGTCGAACAAGCGGCGTTTTCACCGTCCAACGTGGTGCCCGGTATCGGCTTTTCGCCAGACCGGATGTTGCAGGCGCGCCTGTTCGCCTACGGTGATGCCGCGCGTTATCGCCTGGGGGTCAATCATCACCAGATCCCGGTCAACGCCGCCCGTTGCCCGGTGCACAGTTTCCACCGTGACGGTGCCATGCGCGTCGATGGCAACTACGGCGGTCAGTTGGCGTATGCGCCCAACAGCCAAGGTGAATGGGCCGACCAGCCTGATTTCCGTGAACCGCCGCTGAAGATTTCCGGGGCGGCCGGGCATTGGGATCATCGCGTGGATGAGGACCACTTCGAACAACCAGGCAATCTGTTCCGCTTGATGTCGCAAGCGCAGAAACAAGCCCTGTTTGAAAACACCGCGCGCTCACTCAGTGGCGTTTCCCAAGCGGTTCAACAGCGCCATATCGCACATTGCACCAAGGCCGATCCGTTCTACGGCGCTGGGGTTTCCAGGGCGTTGGCCGCCATTAACGGTTAACACACAAAAACCTGTGGGAGCGGGCTTGCTCGCGATTGCGGAGTGTCAGGTAACGTCAATGGCGACTGATACACCGCTATCGCGGGCAAGCCCGCTCCCACAAGGTCCGGCGAATCGCTCAGAAAAATATTCAGTGCAGGCAGGTCAGCAACCCGCGTCGGTTAGACGCGTGTGCACAAGCCGAGCGTCGATGGCATCATCAGCCGCTACCTGATCGACCAAGGAAGTCTCCTGATGCGTATGAAATCAATACTAGCCGCTGAGATCGAGCGATGACGGCCATCGTTCGGCCGCGGCCGATGCTGATATTCCTGGGTCTGTTGCTGGTGTTGGTGTTCTGGATGTCCCTGGCCCTTGGGCCGGTCAGCCTGCCGCTGGGCGATACCTTGCTGGCCGGGCTGCGGCTGTTCGGGCTGCCGGTGGACGGCGGCGACACCCAACAAGCGGAGCTGATTCTCGGGCAGATCCGCCTGCCGCGCAGTTTGCTCGGCATCGCGGTCGGTTCGGTGCTGGCGTTGTCCGGCGTGGCCATGCAAGGGTTGTTTCGCAATCCGCTGGCGGATCCGGGGCTGGTCGGGGTGTCGGGTGGTGCGGCACTGGGTGCGGCCCTCGCCATCGTCGGCGGCAGCATGCTTGGCGGATTGCCGCCGGCCATTGAACCGTATCTGCTGTCGGTCTGCGCCTTCGTCGGTGGCTTGATCGTCACCGCGGTGGTGTATCGCTTCGGCCGCAGCAATGGCCAGACCAACGTCGCCACCATGTTGTTGGCGGGCGTAGCGATGACGGCCATGGCCGGTGCCGGGGTCGGATTGTTCACCTACCTGGCTGACGATGCCACCCTGCGCACCCTGACCTTTTGGAACCTGGGCAGCCTCAACGGTGCCAGCTATCCGCGCCTGTGGCCGTTGCTGATGGTCGCGGTCGGCGTGGCGTTGTGGTTGCCCCGTCGCGCGGCAGCGCTCAATGCGATGCTGCTGGGTGAATCGGAAGCGCGTCACCTGGGTTTCGATGTCGAGCGGATCAAACTGGAGCTGGTGTTGTGCACGGCGCTGGGCGTCGGTGCTGCGGTCGCGGCAGCGGGCCTGATCGGGTTTATCGGCCTGGTGGTTCCACACTTGATGCGGCTGCTGGTCGGGCCGGATCATCGCGTATTGCTGCCGGCGTCATTGCTCGCCGGTTCCAGCCTGTTGTTGCTTGCCGATCTGGTCGCGCGACTGATGCTGGCGCCGGCCGAATTGCCGATCGGCATTGTCACCGCACTCATCGGTGCACCCTTCTTCCTTTATCTGCTGGTGCGGGGGCGTTCCTGATGTTGCGGGCAAACAACTTGCTGGTGCGGCGCGGCAGTCGCACCGTGCTGACGGACATCGATATCGAATTGCATGCGGGGCAAGTCCTCGGCGTGCTGGGCCCCAACGGCGCCGGCAAAAGCACCCTGCTCGCCGCCTTGTGCGATGAGTTGCCGGCCAGCGAAGGCACGGTCAGCCTGGACGGGCGCAAGCTCGCTGACTGGCCCGGTCAGGAGCGAGCCAAACGCCTGGCGGTATTGCCCCAGAGTTCGAGCCTGAACTTTGCGTTCTCGGTCAACGAAGTGGTGGGCATGGGCCGCTTGCCTTATGCCAGTGGCCGCGTGCGTGATGCCGAAATCGTCGCCGAAGCGCTGGGTGCCGCCGACGCCCTGCACCTGGCCGGGCGCAGCTATCTGGCCCTGTCCGGTGGCGAACGCCAGCGTGTGCACCTGGCGCGGGTACTCGCGCAATTGTGGCCGGGGGCCGAGGGGCAGACCTTGTTGCTCGACGAACCGACATCCATGCTCGACCCGCTGCACCAGCACACTATCCTGCAAGCAGTGCGCGACTTCGCCACTCGTGGCGCGGCGGTATTGGTAATCCTGCATGACCTCAACCTGGCCGCACGTTATTGCGACCACTTGCTGCTGTTGCAGGACGGTCGCCCTCACGCTTACGGCACGCCGGACGAAGTCCTCACCGTCGAAGCACTGGAAGCGGTTTATGGACTGCAAGTGCTGATCCACCGTCACCCGGAACGCGGCCATCCGTTGATTATCGCGCGCTGAAACCCGCCCCCTTTTGCGAGAGAGGGCGGCAATCGTTTGAGGAGAACCGATGCGCATTCTGCTGCTATGTCTGTTCAGCCTGTTGGCTGCCTGCCAATCCCATGAGGTTTCGCCGCCGCCGGAGCCCATCGCGCAGGAAGGACGGGATCACACTGATTTCGGCGTGATCCGCGAGCTCGCCACCGGTCGAACCCTCACGCCGCAAGCGCTGGTCGAACGCCTGGCCGTTGCCTCTCGGGTTTTGGTCGGTGAACAACACGACAACCCCGATCACCACGCCTTGCAGCTGTGGCTGCTGCGCGAACTGGCCAAGCAACGTCCGCAGGGCAGTCTGTTGATGGAAATGCTCAACCCCGATCAACAGGCGAAAGTCGATGCGGCTCAAGCGGCCACCCGCGCTGGTCAGCCGCCGGCCGATTCTTATCAGGCACTGGCCTGGCAAGCCAATTGGGATTGGGGCGTTTACGGGGCGTTGATTAACTACGCGCTGCGACAGCCCTACCCGCTGCTGTCGGCCAATCTGGATCGCTCGCAGATCATGCAGATTTATAAACAGCGCCCGACGTTGAACGGCGAAGCGTCCACCGCCCAGCAGGTACAAACCACATTGCTGGAGGACATTCGCCAGTCCCATTGCGGCTTGTTGCCCGAGTCACAGATGCCGGCGATGTTGGCCGTCCAGCAACAACGCGATCGGCGCATGGCCGAGCGCCTGATGGCCGCGCCCACACCAGCGTTGTTGTTGGCCGGTGCATTCCATGTGCGCAAGGATTTGGGAGTACCGCTGCACTTGCAGGATCTTGGCGCGGGCCAGGGCAACGCGGTGCTGATACTGGCCGAAGCGGGCAAGACCGTGACCGTCGAAAGCGCCGATTACGTGTGGTACACGGCGGCGCAACCTGAAGAGGATCACTGCGCGCAATTGCGTCGTTAAAAAGTCCCCTGTAGGAGCTGCCGAAGGCTGCGATCTTTTGATCTGGCATCCAAACCATCACTGCGCCTGAAAGGTCTCCAGATACGCCAACAAATCATCGATTTTTTCCTGATCGCTGATCCCCCAGAAAATCATCCTGGTGCCGGACACCACGGCTTTCGGATCTTCGATGTACGCCGCCAGTTTTTCCCGCGTCCAGACGATGCCCGAAGACTTCATGGCGTCCGAATATTGATAATCCGTGGTGCTCCCCGCTACGCGCCCAACAACCCCGTTGAGTTGCGGACCAAAAAACGCCCGCGCCGACTCGCCGATCTGATGGCAGCCGCCACACATCCGTTTGAACAGTTTCCCACCCGACTCGGCATCTCCGGCGGCGTTCGCTGGCGCGCCGAACAATCCTGCACAGAGCAGAACGGCGAAAGTCATTACCGCGGTTTTGTTCATCTACAGCTCCAGATCGGGTGTTGCGTACGGCAAAAAGTGGCGGCTATTTCATCATGTCTGGCGGCTATACCGAAGCCTTTCAGACATCGATCTCTGAAGCCATTCGTCGTCAACGCCTATCCTTCCCTTTACATCGATAGGGGGCAGTACGACCGTGGAGAACTACCCGAATGCCAATCAGTCAAGCATGAGCCTGTGGCGAGGGAGCTTGCTCCCGTTGGGCGGCGCAGCCGACCCATTTTTTGGGGCCGCTTCGCGCCCCAGCGGGAGCAAGCTCCCTCGCCACGGGTTACTGTTCCGTCATTCGGTCATTTGACTGATCGCATTACCGGGTCGTACCCGCCCTCTTCCACACTCAGGAGAGTCCCATGCGAACCCGTTTCCCCCTCGCCCTGCTGCCCCTGTTGTTCACCCTGACCATGACCGCCCAGGGTCAGACCGCCACGCCGCCCGCGCCTGTCGTCGCGCCAGTGATGCAACAGGCGCTGGCCGATTATCCCGGCAAGGAAGTGCTGATGATTACCGTTGAATACCCGCCCGGTGGCGCAGATCCGGTTCATCGACATGACGCCCACGGCTTCATCTATGTGCTCGAAGGCACGATCGTGATGGGCGTCAAGGGCGGCAAGGAAGTCACACTGACAGCCGGGCAAAGTTTCCACGAAGGCCCCGAGGACATTCACACCGTGGGGCGCAACGCCAGCCAGGACAAACCCGCCAAATTTCTCGTATTCCTGCTGAAGGACCAGAAAAAACCGGCGGTGATTCCGGTCGATTGACCGTCGCAGTCCATACCCGTGTATGGGCTGTTCATACCAAGATATTCCCGCAGGCAACCTATGCATGAGTGACGGGATTATTGGGGCAACTAAGATGGCGACATCGAGTGCCAGCGCTGAAAGGCGCTGCATTCATTCCGCCAGATTGTTGCTCGAATAGTCCCTGCCCCATAGGTGAACATGATGAACACCCGTGCATTCGCACTAGGAATTGCCCTCTGCTCCACCATCGGTTTTATCGCGCCGTTCACCCATGCCGCCGAGACCGGTGCCGGAACCAATAGCGCCAGTACAGCCGCGCATAACCTCGCAGAAGGCGGCGCTGACCGCATCAAGGAAAGGCAACTGGCAGCCGATGGTGCGGACCGTCTAAAAGAGAACCAGGTCGCCGAAGGAGGCGCTGATCGCCTGAAGGAACGCCGACTCGCCGAAGGTGGTGCCGATCGCCTGAAGGAACGCCGACTCGCTGAAGGAGGTGCCGATCGTCTGAAGGAACGCCGACTCGCCGAAGGTGGCGCCGATCGTCTGGAGGAACGCCGACTCGCTGCGGACGGTCCGGACCGTCTCCAGCAGAATCAGGTCGCGGGGTCCAACTACAACGCGATGCGCGGCACACGCGTGGCGGAGGGTGGCTCTGACCGGTTGCGGCAGAACCATTACGCCGACGGCAGCAATGGCTACGATGCCAGCTCCGACGTCATGCCCCACTTCTGCCTGGAATGCCGCTGACCGGGCATTGATACTCCGCCAGCGCGCAAAAAAATCCGGAGCCTTTCGAGAGCTCCGGATTTTTTGCTTGTGGCTTTTACTGCACGTTTTTCAGCTTGATCACATCACCGGACACCTTGGTGGTGTAGCCGTTGAGGACCCACGCCCAGAACCAGCGTTCCTGCACTTGGGTATTGATCATGGCATCGCCGCCCTTGGCTTTGATCGCCGCGTCCTGTGCACGTACAAAACGGCTGTTCTGCCGAATCGGGATCACACCGAACAGCATCAGGCCGGTGGCGCTGGCTTCGCTGTGACCCAGCACGGTGTACTGGTTGCTGTCGTAATGCTGGGTGTTCATCGGCGCGCCGCTGCAACCGGCCAATACGAGACCCAACACGGTGGTTGCAACAACTTTACTGAGGTATTTCACAGTACAACTCCATGAGAAAACGCCCGGGATCCATCTCTCGGGCGGCGCGCATTCTATCGGAGATGATGGCAAGTGGATATCACCCAGTATTAGCGTCAAGGGTTTCAAGATCAAAAGATCGCAGCCTCGTTTCACTCGACAGCTCCTACAGTGGCCTGGCGGTGGCGCGGGCCTTGAGATAATCCAGCGTCTGCGCGGTGGTCCACAGGGCGTTGGCGATGTAGCGGTAGTTGATCAACGCGGCCAGGTAACCATCGCCTTCCGGAGTCGTCGGGCCGGCGGTGGCGTCACGCACCACAGCCACTTCAAAACCTTGCTCCAGCAGTTCACGCAGGTGCGACTCGACGCAGAGGTTCGCCGCCATGCCCGCCAGGATGACTTGCGACACACCGTGCTTGCGCAGTTGCAGGGCCAGGTCATTGGTTTCCGGGCCATACACCTTGTGCGGCGAAGCGATGATGGTTTTGCCGTCGAGAATGTACGGTTTGAACTCGGGCATGAAATCGGCACCGGAGTTTTCGAAACCGTCGAGGGTCAGCGGGCCCTTGCGGTCGAACATGCAGATGCTGTGCATGACCTTTTCCAGCGGCCCGCCGAAATGCCATTGGTGGTCGCACGGATAGTAATAATGCGGGGAAACGGCGACGGTGATGCCGGCCTCTTTGGCGGCGGCGAACAACTGTCCGAGGTGATTGACCACGTCGTGCTCGACAACGCTTTTGCCGAAGACGCTCCAGCTCACACCTTCGGGGCTGAGGAAGTCGATCTGCGGGTCGATCACCACCAGCGCCGTGCGTGACAGGTCAAGCTTCATGCCCGGGTCCGGCAGCGCGGGCTCTGCCGGGTCGGCGTACGGGGTGGCGGTGCGGATCGAGTCGTTGCTCATAGCGGGGAACTCCGGACGTGGATGAGAAAAGTCGCTCTGCGCCATGGCGCCCGACAGGGGCGTTGCTTAAGATCGGCGAGAACTTCATCCTACGGTCGCGCCCTGCTCCACTTTTGCCAGGACGTACAGAGTCTTTACCCGGGCGTCTCCAACATGGACATTCTTTCCGAATTCTTCGAGCGCACCCACCTGCAAGGCCGGCTATTTTTTTCCGGCCCGGTGGACGGCACACTATTGCTCGACAAGCCACCGGGCATGGCGTTTATCCACGTGATCAGTCGCGGCGGCATCGACATGGTGCAACCGGGACTGCCGAAGATTTCGATCAGCGAACCAAGCGTGCTGTTCTGTCCCACCAGTTGCCGCTACCAGTTGCGTTCCAGTTCGACCGAGGGCACCGAATTGATCTGCGCTTCCTTCCAGTTCGGGCGCAATTCATTGCAGCCCTTCCCGCTCGGGCTCAAGGAAACGCTCGTGTTTCCATTCAGGGAACTCAACAACCTCACGCCCTTGCTCGGCACGCTGATCAACGAATTCCAGAACCCCGCGCCGGGCCGGACCAAGGCACTGAACCTGCTGCTCGAATACCTGTTTGTGCTGCTGGTGCGGCGCTCGGTCATGGAGGGCAAGATTTCCAGCGGCTTGCTTTACGCCCTTCAGGATGGTCGCCTCGGCGCGGTGTTCAATCGCATTCACCAGGCGCCCGAGGCGCTCTGGACCGTCGTGAAAATGGCCAGCCTGGCGAACATGTCACGGTCAAAATTCTCCGCCTGCTTCACCCGGATCATGGACATTTCACCCATGGGCTACGTCACCGCATGGCGGATGAAACTGGCCCAGGATTTATTGCGCGACGGCGTGCAGATCAAAGTGATCGCCGCGACGGTGGGCTACAGCTCGCAAGCCTCGTTCTCGCGAACCTTCCTCAACGTAGTGGGCTGGCCACCGGCCGAATGGCTCAAGCGCGATGCCAGCGGTGAGGATGTACCGCAGATAACCGCGCGGGTTCTGCGCGACCCGCCGGACGATTCAACGACTGAAAACTTCTAACCCTGCCTGTGAGAAAACCAATGGTTACCTGCTACCTGAAATATGTGCTGGACCCGTACAAGCTCGAAGCGTTCGAACACTACGGCAAGTTGTGGATTCCACTGGTGGAGAAGTTCGGCGGCCAGCATCACGGCTACTTTTTGCCGTCCGAAGGCGCCAATAACATTGCCTTGGCCATGTTCACTTTCCCCAGCCTGGCGGCTTACGAAACGTATCGCCAACAGTCGATGAACGACCCGGAGTGCATCGCCGCCTTCAAATACGCAGAAGAAACCCGCTGCATCCTCAGCTATGAGCGCAGCTTCTTCCGGCCGGTGTTCGGTAATCCGAAACAATAAGCAACCCGTGGCGAGGGAGCTTGCTCCCGCTGGACTGCGCAGCAGGCCCATTTGTTGGGGGCCGCTTCGCGACCCAGCGGGAGCAAGCTCCCTCGCCACAGGTTCACTGTCTGGTTTAACTGATCGGGTGGCATTTTTATTATTCGGAAATGGGAGATATAACGGACTAAAACCTCAGATGAATGGTCAGCCAATACAAGGCGAACTGCTGTTGATGGGACTAGCGTTATAGGTCCGCATTGCCAATCCGGCATTCTTGTAGCGGTGACCTGCCATGGAAAAGATCGCCCCAAAGTTGCTCGAAAGCGCTTTAACCCGCGTCACTGGAGCGGGCATTGCTTTGATCATCGGACTTGGCACAGCGACTGCGGCACACGCCGATGAGGCCTATGCCAAAAGTTTGATCAAGACCATGTCCGACTATATGTCAGCGCAAAAAAACATATCGTTCAACTACGACACCATCCTTGAAGTCGTCACTAAAGATCAGCAACGATTGGCCTTGGCCGGTTCCGGCACTGTCACCATCAACCGGCCTGACAAGCTGCGCAGTTCGCGCGCCAGTGGCTTTGCCGACATCGAGATGGTGTTTGATGGCAAGACCCTTACGTTGTTGGGAAAAGGCAAAAACATTTACACGCAGGTCGAAGTCCCGGGCACGGTTGACCATCTGCTCGATGAGTTAAAGGACAAATACAACAGGCCACTGCCCGGCGCCGACCTGTTCATGTCCAACCCCCAGGATGGTTTGATGGCAGACGTGAACGACATCAAGGATCTGGGAAGTGGCGTTATCGGCGGCACCGAATGCGATCATCTGGCGTTCAGGAAGAAGGATGTTGATTGGCAAATATGGATCGCCCAGGGCGACCGCCCCTACCCTTGCCGTTATGTCATTACTTCAAAAACCATCGCGGGCAGTCCGCAGTACAGCATTCAACTCAGCGACTTTAAAAGTGGCGATGCCGCAGCTTCTTCTGATTTCACCTTCACCAACTCGACCAATGCCGGGAAAATCGATCTGAAAGACCTGCCCAACGCCGAGGACTTGCCCAGCAACTTTGTGCGAGGAGATAGCCAATGAACCTCTTGATGAAATCCTGCGGCGCGCTGCTGGTTGGATTCGTGTTGATGTGCGCGCTGGAACTGGGAGAAACCTTGTCGATCCCCGGCGTGCAGGGTTTTGTTCCTCACGCCGAGGCGGAAGTCGGGCGTCCTCTCTCGCCCGTCAGTGTCGCCGGCGTGGCGAGGCGCAGTTCGCGTCGGGACTAAAAGCTAAAACCTGGCGTGCACCTAAAAAGACACGAATCCCCCCTGTAGGACCGTGCCCGCGCGGCGAATAACGTCAACTTCAGGCCCACTCGCCTTGTTTCAAATCCAGGCAGTAGGTGTAGTAACCCGGATCACGCACATAACCTAACGACTCATACAAACGCTGCGCACTGTGGTTGTCGGTGGCGGTTTCCAGAGTCATGCCTTTGGCGCCCATCAACCGGGCAAAGTCACGGGCGGTGTTCATCAGCAGCGTGCCAACCCCTTTGCCCCGGGCGGCGGGCGTGGTGAACAGGTCGCCGAGCAGCCAGGTACGGTGTGCGTCGATGGAGGAAAAGGTCGGGAACATCTGCACGAAACCCAGCGCTTCGCCGTCAGTGTCCTCGACGTAGAAGATCACTGATTCGTCACGGGCGATGCGTTCGGCGATGAAATCGCGGGATTGCGGCAGGTTCGACGGCTGGCCGTAGAAGCCTCGGTAGGCGTCGAATAACGGGGCGATTTTGTCGATGTGTGAAGCGTCGGCACGCAGGGCCTGGATAGCCATGAAGGTGCTCCATTGCGGTCTCAAGGATTTACAGCCTAGCCCAAGATCGGAAGATCAAAAGATCAAAAGATCGCAGCCTGCGGCAGCTCCTACAAAGGAACACTTGGAATGCATTCCCCTGTAGGAGCTGCCGCAGGCTGCGATCTTTTGCTTTTATCACACCCGCACGTTACGCCCCGGCAACGTCGAGCGCTGGCTGTTTTCCCAATCTTCGACCAACCCCACCGGCACATCCGCTGCCGGCAGCATATTGCGCCCGAGCACCAGGTCCGATGCCCGTTCGGCGAGCATGATGGTCGGTGCGTTGAGGTTGCCGTTCGGCTCGGTCGGGAACACCGAAGAGTCAATCACCCGCAGCCCGGCGATGCCGCGCACGCGCAATTCGGAATCCACCACCGCCATGTCGTCCTCGCCCATGCGGCACGAACCGCAAGGGTGATAGGTACTCTCGAGGTTTTCGCGCACGAACCCATCGAGGTCTTCATCACTGGTCACATGCGCCCCGGGGGCGATTTCGCCGTCACGGAAACGGTCCATGGCTTTCTGGCCGATGATCTCGCGGGTCAGGCGGATGCAGCGGCGGAAGCCTTCGCGGTCCTCTTCCCGTTGCAGGTAGTTGAAGCGGATTTCCGGATGCTCGTAAGGGTCGGCCGAGCGCACGCGCACGTAGCCGCGGCTCTTCGGTTTGTTCGGCCCGGTGAGCACCATGAAACCGTGGCCCTTGATCGGCTTGTTTCCGTCATAGCGCATGGCGGCGGGCAGGAAGTGGAACTGAATATCAGGCCAGCGCAGGCCCTTGTCGGAGCGGATAAAACCACCGGCCTCGAAGTGGTTGGTGGCACCCAGACCATCCTTGAACAGCAGCCAGCGCAAACCGATCATCAGTTTGCTCAGCGGGTCCATTTTGCTGTTGAGGGTCACCGGTTCCTTGCAGCCGAACTGGATGTACACCTCGGCGTGATCCTGCAGGTTCTCCCCGACTCCCGGCAGGTCATGCCGCACGCCGATCCCGGCCTTGCGCAGGACCTCGGCCGGACCGATGCCGGAGCGTTGCAGCAGGTGCGGCGAACCGATCGGCCCGGACGAAATCAGCACTTCCTTGTTGCAATAGACCTCGTGGGTCTGGCCACCGTGGTCATAGATGATGCCCACGGCGCGCTTGCCTTCGAGGATCACCTGGCGAGTCATCGCGTGGGTGATCACGGTCAGGTTCGGACGGCCCATGGCCGGGCGCAAGTAGGCGTTGGCGGTAGAACAGCGCACACCGTTTTTCACGGTCATGTGCATGGCGCCAAAACCTTCCTGCATGAAGCCGTTGCAGTCGTCGGTCTTGATGTAACCGGCTTCTGCGCCCGCCTCAACCCAGGCACCGTACAACGGATTTTTCATGTGGTTGCCGTTGGTGGTGTGCAGCGGCCCGGTTTGCCCGCGATAGCTGTCACCGCCGGACTCGTAGCTTTCAGCGCGCTTGAAGTACGGCAGGCAATGCTTGTATCCCCAACCCTGGGCGCCGAGGGATTCCCACTCGTCGAAGTCATAGGCGTGGCCACGGATATAGACGAGGCCGTTGATCGACGACGAGCCACCGAGCACCTTGCCGCGCGGGCAGTGAATGCGCCGGTTGTTGAGGAACAGTTCCGGTTCGGTTTCGTAGCGCCAGTTGTACTTCTTGGTGTTCATCGGAATCGAGAACGCGCTTGGCATCTGGATCACCACGCTCTTGTCGCTGCCACCGAATTCCAGGACCAACACCGAGTTGGCCGGGTTTTCGCTCAGGCGGTTGGCCAACACACAACCTGCCGAGCCTGCGCCGATGATGATGTAGTCGTATTTTTGCGTTGCCATGATTTATCTCCGGACCGCCGATTCGCTGAAAACGGGCATCGAGGGTTTGGTCAATGAGTCACCGGTGGTGTACTGCGGACAGGTTTTTTCGATGTGCTGGATGACGACTTCTTCGGCCTTGAGGTCGATCGAGCGACTCAGCCAGTAGTACGCCACGCCCGAGACGATCAGGCCGACCAGCCAGGCGATGTCGATGCTGCCGAGCGCCTTGGCCAGCGGGCCGACATACACTTCGCGCTGCTCGACGCCATCGAAGATGTAGAAGAACGGGATCATCGAGATGAAGCCGATGGCATACGCGGCGATGCCACGCAGGCCCCAGCTGCCGTAGATGTTGCCGTGGGGCATGAAGAAATGCGGGATGGCGTAGCGGCCCTTGCGCACGAAGAAATAGTCGGTGAGGTTGACCGAGGTCCAGGGCACCAGGAAGTACAGCATCACCACCAGGTAGATGCCGAGCACCGACAGGCCTTTGCCGGAACTCTGGATGCTCAGGGCCACGCCCAGTTGCAGCAGGATCACGAAGGCGATGGCGAGGATACGCGCCTTGCGGGTGGGTTCGATGTGCTTGATCGAGTCGACGCAGGTCAGCGTGGTCAGCTTGGCGCTGTAGATGTTCATCGCGATTACCGGCAGGAACGCCAGGATGGTGACCACTACCACCGCCGTGCCCATCAGCGGCGAAACGGTATTGCCGACTTGCCCGAGGGCCACCAGCACGTCAGTGGAATGCAGGTGATCGGCCAGCCAGCCGCCCACGGAAATCATCCACGCGCCGGACAACGAGGCGCCGAGGAAAACCACCGCAATCAGTTTGCCGCTTGAGGTGTTTTTCGGCAGGTAACGCGAGTAGTCGGAGACATAAGGCGCGTAGGCGATGTTGTAACTGGCTGCCGCCGCGAACTGGGCGATGAAACCGGTCCAGTTGAAACCCAGCGGTGCCGGGGCCACTTCGCCCTCGGCGAGCGCCGGCAACACGGCGTCGGGCACCCAGCCCATGAGCACCGCCAGCGTCACCAGGCCGTACAGCGGCAACGACAGGTACAACGCCCATTTGAAGCTGCGGTGCATCCAGTCATGGCCGAGGATCGCCAGCACGGCGGCCGGTATCGTCACCGCTACTGCGATTGCCCAGGGGTGGAACCCGAATAGCGTATGCAGGCCCTGCATCATCAACACCAGGTTGACGATGTTGAAACCGGCGAACACAAACAGTGTCGCCAACAGCACCAGGATCACCCCGCGATAGCCGAACTGCGCACGGGACTGGATCATTTGTGGCAAGCCCAGATGCGGGCCCTGGGAACCATGAAACGCCATGAACAGCGTGCCGAACATGATGCCCAGCGTGCCGGCCAGGGTGGTCCAGAGCGCGGTCAGGCCGACGCTTGGGCCGACGAAGCCGATGGTCATGGTGAAGAAGGTGAAGTTGCCGAGAAACCAGAACGGGCCCTGGCTCGACAGTTTGTCGGTGCGCTCGCTCTCGGGGATGAAATCGATCGAATGGCTTTCCACGACGCTACTGTCATCGAGGACCGACACGCTCGGAGCGGACTTGGCGTTAGTGTTCATGATGGACTCTTATTGTTGGAAGATCATGACGAAAAAACCGCATTCTTTCGGGTCCTGTGGCGAGGGAGCTTGCTCCCGCTGGAGCGCGTAGCGGTCCCGCTTTTTTGGGGGCCGCTTCGCGACCCAGCGGGAGCAAGCTCCCTCGCCACAGGTGTCCCTTTTGCCTCCTTGCCGTTGCTGATTCTTCATGCCGAATGCTGTCCCTGTAGGAACTGCCGCAGGCTGCGATCTTTTGTTTTTTACAAGCAAGATCAAAAGATCGCAGCCTGCGGCAGCTCCTACAGGGGCCGTGGTCGGCTGTCAGGGCAGCGTGATCCACACCGCTTTGGTCTCGAGCAGGTAATCAAGCTGCTCCGCGCCCAAATCCTTGCCGAACCCGGACTGTTTGTAGCCACCAAACGGCATCGACGGATCGAGGGTGCCGTGGGCGTTGACGTAGACCGAGCCCGCCTTCAACCGTGGGATCAGGCTGTGCACCTTTCCAAGGTCATTGGAATAGAGTGCCGCCGCCAGGCCGTAGACCGAGTCATTAGCCAGGGCCAGCGCCTCTTCCTCATCATCGAACGGCGCGGTGACCAGCACCGGGCCGAAGATCTCTTCCTGGACGATGCGCATGTCGTTGCGGCAATGGGCGAAGATGGTCGGCTCGACGAAGAAGCCAGGGCCATCGACCGGTTGGCCGCCATACACCAGCTCGGCGCCTTCCTGCTTACCGGTCTCGATGTACTCGGTCACGCTCTGCTTTTGCAGGGCCGAGACCAGCGGGCCGATGAAGCAATCCGGATCCAGGCCGGGCGCGATCTTCAAGGTCCGGGTGTAGGCGATGAGTTCGCGCAGGAATTCGTCGTAGACACTGCGATGAATGTAAGCCCGCGTACCGGCGTCGCACACCTGGCCCGAGTTGAAGAACACGCCGTTGGCCACCGCTTGCGCAGCGGCCGCAATGTCCGCATCGGCGAACACGATTACCGGTGATTTTCCTCCGAGTTCGAGGGTTAGTCGCTTCATTTCGTCCAGCGCTGCGCGGCCGACGGTGACGCCCACGGGCGTCGATCCGGTGAAGGTCAGTTTGTCGATGCCGGGGTGCGCAGCCATGGCTGCGCCGACCACACTGCCGCGCCCGGTGACGATGTTGATCACGCCGTCAGGGATGCCCGCTTCCTGCACCAATTCGGCAAAACGCAGGGCCGACAGCGAAGTCAGTTCAGCGGGTTTCACCACCACAGTGCAGCCGGTGGCCAACGCTGCGCCGAGTTTCCAGGCCATGGTCTGCAACGGGAAGTTCCACGGCACGATGGCGCCGACCACGCCCACCGCTTCCTTGCGGGTATAGGCCAGGTAATTGCCCGGCAGCGACGGCTCGACGGTACGGCCGTGGAGCTTGGTCGCCCAACCGGCAAAGTAACGCAGGGTATCGACGGTGCCCTGGATATCGACGTCCTTGGCGAAGGCCACCGACTTGCCCATGTCGATCGATTCAATTTCCGCCAGCTCGGCGGCATTTTGTTCAATCAGGTCCGCCAGGCGCTGCATCATGCGCTCGCGTTGCGCCGGTTTCGCCTGACTCCATTCGCCACCGTCGAACTGCGCACGAGCGGCTTGCACCGCGCGGTCCAGGTCATCGGTGGTGCCCATGGGAATGCGGGTGATCAGGCCTTCGGTGGACGGCTCGATCACATCGGACGTCTGGCCGTCGCTGGCGTCGACCCAGGCACCGCCGATGAACATTTTCTGGGCCTTGCTGAGGAAGGTCTGGGTGGCTTCGGAGACGCCGAATTTTTGCAGGTAACTTTTGACGATCGTGTCCATTTTTATTCTCTCTGCCCGGCAGTCAGGTGCTGCCGGGTTTTGTGGTTTCGATGTTCAGGCTCAGCTCTTAAGCCAGCGTCGTTTCGCTCTCGGCGGCCGCCCGCACCTTGCCGCGCTCGTGGAAGATGAAACCGATGCTGTTGAGCAGTAATTGCGCGGCGAGGATCGAGGTCATGCCGGTCGGGTCGTACACTGGTGCAACCTCCACCAGGTCCATGCCGACAATGTTGCCTTTGCTGCGCTTGGCCAGGGCCTGGATGATTTCCAGCACTTCGTAGTAGAGGAAGCCGCCGTGGCTCGGGGTGCCGGTACCGGGGGCGATGGACGGGTCGAAACCGTCGATGTCGATGGTGATGTAGTAGTTGATGTTCTGCGGGATCAGCGCCAGTACACCGTCGACGCCGAGGCGGCGTACGTCGCGCACCGAGAGGATTTTCGAGCCGGCTTCGTGGGCCGCTTCATAGTCGTCGCGGTTGGACGACGAGACATTGCGGATGCCCATTTGGGTCATGCCGACAATGTGGTTCATTTCCGAGGCACGGCGCAGCGGGTTGCCGTGGCCGTAGCGCACGCCGTGGCGCTCGTCGACGAAATCCAGGTGCGCATCGAAGTGGATGATGTGGATCGGGCCGCGGCCTTCGAACGCCTTGATCACCGGGGCATGCACCGAGTGATCGCCACCGAGCACCACTGGCATCACACCGGCGTCGAGGATCTTGCGCACGGCGTATTCGGTGTTCTTGTTACTGGTTTCCATGTCGGTGTGGACGATGTCGGCATCACCGACGTCAACCATGCGCAGGTCCGAAGCGGTGAGGTACATGACGTCGTCTTCGTGGTCGTAGGCGCCGGCATGGCCGAAGGAAAACAGCGTCGATGCCTCGCGAATCCCGCGTGGTCCGAAGCGTGCGCCCGAGCGCCATTGGGTGCCCATGTCGTTGGGCACACCGAGCACCGCAACGTCGGCATCCAGGGCATCCCAATCGGTGCACACCGGGGATTTGCCAAAGGTGCAATGACCCACGAATGGCAGGTTCAGACG
Source organism: Pseudomonas sp. GL-RE-29 (assembly GCF_019947275.1). NCBI lineage: Bacteria > Pseudomonadati > Pseudomonadota > Gammaproteobacteria > Pseudomonadales > Pseudomonadaceae > Pseudomonas > Pseudomonas sp. GL-RE-29. The sequence goes on along the minus strand of NZ_JAGYGD010000057.1, from coordinate 2,918 downwards.
ACCGGATTCATAACCGTTGTTCGACATTTCTAGCCTCTCCACTTCTTGTTATCGGCTTGACGGACTGCAAGGCGACCGCCGTTGAAAAGACTATGGGCGCAGCTTTTCGTGGAAAAAATGCTAAACATCAGATACTCATATCGGCATTGCCGATGCATCCACACGCGGGAGATCCAAGGTGATTCAACTGCACGATGTCGACCTGAAGCTACTTCGGGTATTTGCCACGATCGTCCGCTGCGGCGGCTTCTCGGCCGCGCAAGCGGCGTTGAATGCCGGCCAGTCGACCATCAGCGAACAGATGACCCACCTGGAAACCCGGCTCGGGGTCAAACTCTGCCAACGCGGGCGCAGCGGCTTTCGCCTGACCGAGCAAGGCGTGGCGATCCATGAAGCCACCCAGCGCCTGCTCTCGGCGGTGGAAAACTTCTGCATGGATGCCGACGTGCTCAAGCAGCACATCAGCGGCAAGCTCAATCTGGGGATCATCGACACGACGATTACCGACCCGGATTCGCCGATCCCGCGCACCACCCAACGCTTTGTATCGCGCGGGCACGATGTACACCTCAACGTCTACGTCGGCACCCCGGCCGAGCTGGAAGAACGGGTGCTCGACGGCCGCTTGCACCTGGCCATCGGGCACTTTCCGATCCATGTCCCGGGCCTGCTGCAATCACCGCTGTATCAGGAAGCCCTGGGCTTGTATTGCGGGCGGCGGCACCCGTTGTACGGGAGCCTTGCCGAGGGCGACGAACTGCTCGAAGAAGTCGCTGCGGGGCGGATCGTGGTGCGTGGCTACATGCAGCAATACGACCTCGAACACTTGGGCGTGAGCAAAGCGGCGGCCACCGTGGACAACATCGAAGCCACGGCGATCCTGATCATCTCCGGCGCCTACCTGGGTTTTCTGCCTGAGCACTTCGCTGCGCAATGGGTCAAGAGTGGCGAGATGCACCAATTGGCGCCGGCCAGCCTGCGTCTGAAATCGCCGTTCGACGTGATCACCCGACGCGGCGTCGCGCCGCCGCCGATCCTCCAGGCATTCCTCGAAGACCTGGCCGCCAGTGCCCGTAAAACCGGGCAGGCGTGACGTGACGCTCGCCAAATTCAAATTTCGCCCGGCATACTGATTTCAGTTCGCCCATCTTGCAGGCTCGTCATGCGCATTCACGTCACCTTCATCGACCGCGTCGGCATCACCCAGGAAGTCCTGGCCCTGCTCGGCGGACGCAGCTTCAACCTGGACGCCGTGGAGATGGTGCCGCCGAACGTTTACATCGATGCGCCGACCCTTGGCGCCGACGTGCTGGAAGAGTTGCGCGAGGCCCTGTTCGGCGTGCAAGGCGTGCAAGCGGTGACCATGGTCGACATCCTTCCGGGCCAACGCCGACGCCTGCAACTGGATGCCTTGCTCGCGGCCAGTTCCGACCCGGTGCTGGCGGTGGATGATCGCGGTCATGTGTTGCTGGCCAACCCGGCGCTGATCGCCCTGTGCGGTCGCGAACCGGCCGGTGAATCGCTGTCCGCGCTGTTCGATGATGCCGATTTGCAACCCACACTGATCGCCCACGGCTTCCGTTTGCCGATGCGCGAAGTCAGCCTCGGCGGCCACACCTTTTTGATCGACGCCATGCCGATCACCGACGCCGGCGCCCTGCTCACCCTGTACCAACCGAACCGCATCGGCGAACGCCTGTCGGCACTGCATCACGATCACGCCGAAGGCTTCGATGCGCTGTTGGGCGAATCGCCGCCGATCCGTGCGCTGAAGGCCCGGGCTCAGCGGGTGGCGGCCCTCGATGCGCCGCTGCTGATCCAGGGTGAAACCGGCACCGGCAAGGAACTGGTGGCCCGCGCTTGTCATGCGATCAGCGGGCGCCATGAAAAGCCGTTCCTGGCCTTGAACTGCGCGGCGCTGCCGGAAAGCCTGGCCGAGAGCGAACTGTTCGGCTACGCCCCCGGTGCGTTCACCGGCGCGCAACGGGGCGGCAAGCTCGGCCTGCTGGAACTGGCCGATCAGGGCACGGTGTTTCTCGATGAAGTGGGGGAAATGTCGCCGTACTTGCAGGCGAAGTTGCTGCGCTTTTTGAGCGATGGTTGCTTCCGTCGCGTGGGGGGTGACCGTGAGGTGAAGGTCAACGTACGGATCCTCAGCGCGACCCACCGCGACCTGGAAAAAATGGTCAGCGAAGGTCACTTTCGCGAAGACCTGTTCTACCGCCTCAACGTGCTCAACCTGCAAGTGCCGCCGTTGCGCGAACGCGGTCACGACATCCTGTTGATGGCCCAGCACTTCATGCAGCAAGCCTGCGCGCAGATCCAGCGCCCGGTCTGCCGCCTGGCACCCAGCACCTTCCCCGCCCTGCTCGGTAACCGCTGGCCGGGCAACGTGCGGCAATTGCAAAACGTGATCTTTCGCGCGGCGGCGATTTGCGAAAATCCGTTGGTGGACCTGGACGATCTCGACATTGCCAGAACCGCTGTAGAGCGGCAGAACGATGGTGAGGTGGGTAGCCTGGAGGATGCAGTCGAAGGGTTTGAAAAGAACCTGCTGGAGAAGCTGTATCGCAGCTATCCGTCCAGCCGCTTGCTCGCGGCCCGATTGCAAACATCCCACAGCGCTATCGCCATTCGGTTGCGCAAATACGGCATACCCGCCAAGCCCTGAGTCATCTATCGGAACACATTGTCATCGACAACGCATTCCCTTGTGGGAGCGAGCTTGCTCGCGATGAGGGAGTGTCAGTCAATATCAATGTGACTGTCATACCGCTATCGCGAGCAAGCTCGCTTGTATGTTTAGACTTGAAGGGGTGGGCGGGACTAAAAGCTCGATTCCGACTCTAGCCAGTACGGACCGTGGGAGACTTCTCGTCCCGCCCTTTCTACCCGAAGCGCCGATAAGGAATTCATCG
>NZ_JAGYGD010000056.1:0-24535 GCF_019947275.1 Pseudomonas sp. GL-RE-29 | reverse complement strand
CCGCCGCCCTTCGACCCCCCCCTGTTAATTCCAAAACGACTTTGTCAGACAATATGTAGTGCATAAAAATATTCACTACAAAACCGTTGACGACTCCGATTTGCCCTTGCATGATGCAGACGTCTCCCCGATCGGGAGTACAGGCAACACGTTTGAGCAAGCTCGTCTGACCGCCGAGCTGTTATTTCCGGATACACGCTGCCCACAAGGCAGATTGAAGAAGCTGACCTGGCCTGAACGTCCAGTACAAGGGCGAGAAGCGCTGGCGATCCATCCTCAAGAAGCTTGTGGCCGACCCTGAAAGCGTCGGCAGTGGCCTGAAGGTTATCGCCGCTTCTCTTCGTTGTGACGCTATTGCGTAGCAGTTATTCAACACGACTACATGCAACAGACGCGGGACCCCGTCGACTTTGACGGACGACTGCTGACGTCCTGGTTACGGTGCCAGGGATCAACTAACCGGTGGGCTACTTGTATTAGCGACTCAACTTTGAAAGATCACCAAATGGTCAAGGGGTTTTTATGATGAATCTGAACAATCAACCAACTATCGAAGAACTGGCTCGTATGTTCGCTGCGCAAAAAGACAGCCACGACAGCCATATTCTGTGGATCAGCAAGTCGGGCCAGGTTCATATCGACTGCCTGTCGCCACATGCCCACGAAGCCGAATTTGACCAGAACAACCAGAACCTGCTCGCCCGACTGAAGATGTACCGTCGCGGCCAGGGCTACGTCGGCAAGAAAGCCGCGGCCGACAAGGACTTCATCGGTAATGTTCTGCAAACACTGAAACAAGCGTGGGCATCAATGCAGAACCAGAACGAAGTTCGGGTGATTGATCGGTTCTACTAAGTGAAATGAGTGACTAATTACTCATTAAAAGAAAAGGGCCCGCTCTCAATAAGAGCAGGCCCTTTTTATTGCCTCCGATTTACGATATCCCCTTGCTCGCGATAGCGGTGTGTCAGTCGCCAGGGATGTTGGATGTGATGGCCTCATCGCCAGCAAGCCGGCTCCTACAAGGGGATTGGGTTGGCCACAAGACACGACACGATCCACTGTAGGAGCAAGCTTGCTCGCGATAGCGGCGTGTCAGTCGCCAGCGATGTTGGATGTGATGGCCTCATCGCCAGCAAGCCGGCTCCTACAGGGAATGGTGGTGGTCAAAACGTCGCAGCACCCAACACCAACTCCACAAATGCCAACGCCGCCGCACTGTGATAGTTGTTCTTACGCCGAAGCAACGCAGCCCCGCGCTTCGGCCCCTCGCCCATCAATGGCATCCTGCTCAATGCACGCTCTGCGCTGGCGATGGGCTCCGGGAGGATCGTGGCAATGGCGGTGTGTTGAATGACCTCCAGCAACGTATTGACTGAATTGACCTCAATGGCCACCTTCGGCGTGATCTGCTCCTTCATGAAATACTCATCGATACAGGTGCGAGTAATGAAGTCCGGGGTCAACAGCGCAAACTGCAATTGCGCGACATCTTCAGCGGACAACACCGCCTGACGCTCATACAGCGGATGAGCCCGGCCCACCATCAACCCCAACGTCTCGGTAAATGCCGGGATCATCACGGCCGCACGCAGATGAAGCGGCAAAGGTCAGTTCGATGGTGCGTGAGAATGTCATCGCGCAACTGGCGAACATCCAGACCCACCCGAGCGTGCGTCTGGCCCAGGAGAAAGGCCTGTTGAACCTGCATGGGTGGGTGTACGACATTGAAACCAGCTCGATCGATGCGCTGGATGCAGGCAGCCGCACGTTTGTGTCGCTGGCCGAGCACCCAGGCACCTGCGCCGTCTATGGCAGAGTGGTTGAGGCTGCGTGATCAGCGTCACAGCGACCGCCATTGCAGCGGTCGCTGTGGTTTTTTTAGCGCTTAACGCCCAGATCGATCTGGGTCATGCGACTGCGAATGGTGAACACGCCATCGCCCGAAAGAATCGCACTGCGCGCAAACAAGCGACCACTCTCCCAGTTCGACAGGCCCAGTTCCGGCTTGTTGAGCGCGTACTGACCATCGACCCAACGGGTGATCCCGTTGCCAACAAAAGGTGCGTTAACCGCGTTGTAGAAACGCTCCTGCGTCGCTGCGTCTTCACTGAGGAGGGACACGGTGAACTGCGGGCTGTAGCGATTGAACAAGGCGATGGCGTTGTCCAGATCGTCGACGATCTTCAGGCTGACTTCCGGGGTTTCTTCCCACTCCCATTCGCGGCCCAATTGATCTTCCGGCAACGCCTCGGCCAGTGCTTCGGTGCGGTAGCCTTCGGCGCGATAAACCTCCACGCTGGCGGTTCGCCAATCTGCCGGCAGGAACGATTCGCTGCCTTCTACGATATGCAACTTGCAGCCTTGACCGCGTGCCTTGCCAGCCTGTTGCAGTGTGTCGAGAAACAGTGGCACCAGCTCAGCGGCGCGGTCGCGCTGGATCAGGCAGACGTTGAGGGTGTTGCAGACCTTGCGGTCGAGGGAGTTGCGCACCACGGCGGCAAATCGTGTGGCATCGGCGTCAGTGTCGGCGATTAACCAGCCGCCGCCAGTGCCGTGCAGGCTGACGGCGGTGCCGGCCTGCTGTGCGATGCTGCCCAGTTGACTGACCGCACGGCCCGAACCACGGGCCACGGCCAGCGACAGACGACGGTCGGCAAACATCGCCCAACCAGCGGCGTGATTGACGCTTTCCACGAGCGACACCGCGCCGGTCGGTAACCCGGCGTCGTTCAGTGCCGGGTTCAGTGCGTGAGTGACGATGGCCTGCGCCGTGCCCAACGCATCGCTGCCAATGCGCAGCACTGCGGTGTTACCGGTGCGCAGTACGCCAGCGGCATCGGCAAAGACATTCGGACGACCCTCGAAGACGAACGCGACAATGCCCAGCGGTGAGACCACTTGCTCCACTTTCCAGCCGTCGTGCTCGACGCAACTGATCACTTTGCCACGGGTGGCCGACGCATCGCGCCAGGCGCGCAGGCCGGCGATCATGTCGCGGCGCATGCGTTCGTCCGCCAGAAGGCGCGTGGTCGAACGACCGCGAGCCTTGGCCCGCTCGATGTCGGCCAGGTTCGCGACCTCGATCAAGGCCCAGCATTCAGGGGTTTCCAGACGTTGCGCGAACAAATCGAAGAAGGCGCTGATGGCCTGATCCGACACCGTCGACATCGCCTTAAACGCCGCTTCAGCACGCTCGATCGCGACGGCAGCCGCTTGCTGGTCAGCCACCGGAATCAGCAACAACTCGCCGCTGACCTGTTCCACCAACAAGTGGTCACCGGGCTGGAAGCATGCCGCCAGTTCGGGGCTGACCACAGTGACACGATTGCCAGCGAAAGGGATCGGCGTGCCAGCGACTAGACGTTCGAGCGCAAGAGACATGAAGCGGTATCACCATGCAATGGGCGGGCGGAAAATGTATAGCAAAACACCTGTGGGGGCGAGCCTGCTCGCGATAGCGGACAGACAGGCACATTGATTTCGACTGGCCTGGCCTCATCGCGAGCAAGCTTGCTCCTAAAGGGATATGCGGTGTCTGGTGATTGCTACGTATCAAAGTGTGTACAGCCCCGCCCTCGACACACCCCGCACTTAAAACCCGACACAAACGACACACCGCAGATACACCCGGTTGATGAAATACGTCTCAACGGGCACACCGCCGCCCGACATCCCTGACTTGAAGGAGATCAACCATGAGCACCTCGATTTCATCGGCCGTCAAAGGCCTGCACCTGAACCTTGACCGTGCCGGCAGCTGGATCGCGCCACTGACTTTGCGGGTGTTTCTCGCCTGGGAGTTCTTCGAGTCAGGCCTGGAGAAATTCAATGGCGAAAACTGGTTCGCCGACATTCAGGACCGTTTTCTGTTTCCGTTCAACCACCTTCCGGCCACGTTGAACTGGGAACTGTCGATGTGGGTGGAGCTGATCTGTGCCCTCGCACTGCTGGTCGGCCTGGCTACTCGGTTCTCGGCGATCAGCCTGATCGTGGTCACCATCGTCGCGACCGCCGCGGTGCACTGGCCAGCCGACTGGTCGACCTTGAGCGAACTGGCCCAGGGTTACTCCATCAGCAACAAAGGCTTCGGCAACTTCAAACTGCCGCTGATCTACCTCGCTGCCCTGATACCGCTGGTGCTTTCCGGCCCTGGCAAGTTCAGCCTCGATGCGTTGCTGGCCCGATTTTTCTGGAAGCGCAATCAACACTGATACTAAGTCCCCTCAAACGCGGAGCGCAAGGCATCCACGACACGGTCCGCCATGCGCCAAAACGATAACAGGATTCAAGGTAGTCGTTATCGCACGGAGGAAAAGAAGGGACTTCCGTAAAGTCCCTTCTTTGCGCCTGAAAATTATCGAATCTCTTCTTCCACTGCCTCGATCCCGACCAGTTTCGGATGCGTACTGCGTTCATGCACATGGGCATGCGGGGTGCGGTCGATCAGCAGGCTCAGCAGTTCCGGACGACTGTAATGCCCACGCGAATCCATCATGCGTTTGCGCTTGTCGATCAGGCTCATGTCGAGGTCGACAATCACCTCGCCCTCGCCTTCGGTCAACGCCCCCAGCACCACGCCGTCGGGGCTGATGATCGCGGTGTAGCAACCGCCGGAAATCGGGCCGATCGGGCAACCGGTGTCGGCCATGATCTGCGCTTGTTGCTCAGGGTTGAGCCAGGCGGTGGAGTTGACCACGAAGCAGGCCGCTTCCAACGCGTGCTGGCGGATGCTGACTTCCATTTGCGAGGAGAACAGCGGACCGGCAAACGAGCCGGGGTACATCGAGGCGTGGATCTGTTCGCCGTCGGCCATCAACGCATATCGGGCTAGCGGATTGTAGTGTTCCCAGCAGGCCAGTTGGCCGATGCGCCCTACCGCGCTGTCGACGGCGCGCAGGCCGGAACCGTCGCCCATGCCCCAGATCATGCGTTCGTGATAGGTCGGGGAAATCTTGCGGCGGCTCTGGATCAGCGTGCCGTCGGCATCAAATAGCAGTTGCGTGTTGTATAAAGTGCCACCGTCACGTTCGTTGACGCCGATGGAGACGACCACGCCCGCCTCTCTGGCGGCGGCACCAATAGCGTCAGTCGCTGCCGACGGCACGGTGACGGCCTGGTCCAGCAACTTGTAGTGCTCCGCGCCCATGGCGAACGGCGACTGGACGAACGAGAAATACGGGTAGTACGGCACGATGGTTTCCGGGAACACGGCGAATTGCACGCCCTGCTCGCCGAGTTCGAGGATCTTCTCCACGACTTTATTGACGGTGCCTTCACGGCTGTAGAGCACGGGGCTGATTTGTACGGCAGCGGCTTTGACGAAGGTCATGGCGGTGATCTCATTGAGAGGATGGGCTTCAACGAGATCAAGATTACGGCAATCATATTCAGTCCTGAATGTCGTATGCACCACCTTTTAGGACAATAAAACTGATGTCACTTCCAACCTGTGGCGAGGGAGCTTGCTCCCGCTGGACTGCGCAGCAGTTCCCTTCTTTTGGGTAAAGAGGGGCCGCTACGCGGCCCAGCGGGAGCAAGCTCCCTCGCCACAGGTTCGGTGTTTAGAATTGAAAGATGTGAGTTAGCCCCGATTGGCCCTCTGGATGACTTGTGGTGGCTGGCCGAAAGCACGGAGGAATGCCCGCCGCATGCGCTCCCTGTCACCAAACCCGGTCTCGGTCGCCACCACATCTATTGAGTGCCGGCCGGACTCCATCATCAACCGCGCGGACTCAACCCTCAGACGTTCGATGGCCTTGGCCGGCGATTGCCCGGTTTCGGCATTGAACACGCGGCTGAACTGGCGAGGACTGAGATGGACCGCGTTCGCCAGTTCCTCGACCGACAATTCGGACTTCAGATTTTGCTTGGCATATGTCAGCGCCGCCTGGATGCGGTCGGACTTGGGTTCCAATTCCAGCATTACTGAAAACTGCGATTGTCCACCTGCCCGGCGGTGATACACCACCAATTGCCGGGCGACCCGCCGTGCAATCTCGGCGCCCAGATCCTTCTCGACCAAAGCCAGCGCCAAATCGACGCAAGCGCTCATGCCCGCAGCGGTCCAGATGTTGCCATCGTTGATGAAAATACGGTCTTCTTCGACCTTGATCCTGGGATACGTCCGCTGCAGTGACGCGGCGTGACACCAGTGAGTGGTCGCGCGCCGGCCATCCAGCAAACCGGCCTCGGCCAAGGCAATGGCCCCGGTGCAAATCGAACCGAGGCGACGGGTGTTTCGGCTGGCCTGACGCAAAAATTCGACCATGCCCGTCGATACCGGACGAATCACGTTATCGCCCATCACCAACAGCGTATCGAACGAACGCTGGTCGAACGCAGTGGTTTCCACGGCAAAACCGGCGGAGGTTTGCACCATGCCGCCGTGCTCGGACAACAAGGCAAGGCTATACAGCGGCTCCTCCAGCGCGTTGTTCGTCAGTTCGAACGTGGCGCACATGGCCAGGCCCAACACCTGGAAACCGGGGTAAACGATGAGTCCGATGTGCTGCATGGCGCTTGTCTCGATGTCCATAAAGGTGGCATGGCCGATTATTCGGCCACAGAATCGGACTTTACGCCTGCCAAGGCTCTCATCTGTAAAAAAAACGTCCAATGGCCATTGAGGCCCCGCCCATGGCCACCTTCGAATCAGAGCTGATTCGCCATCGCCATGTTCACGAACCGCGTATCGAAGCGCAGCTTGATGTTGTTTTTGTCGCCCAGGGTCGAGCCGTCGGCGAACTGCATACCCACCGCATCGGCGCTGGTCGCGGCCTGGCCGAGCAAGCCCTTGGCGAAGGAAAAGGTGCGGACCTTGTCCATGGTGTGGCGAATCGCCTCGGAACTGGCGAACTCATAAGCAGTGGTCGGCGTATAGAACAACATGGTTTGGGTGAGTTGATCCTCGTAGCCCTTCAGATCGGTGCCCGAACGTTCGGCCATCGACGTGCGTGCGGCGATGGCCTGTGCGTTGTCGCCAGACATCAATTGCAAGGTTTCAAACCACGCGCCTACCAGCGCCTTGCCCAGTTCCGGGTTGGCCGCCAGTGTCTCGGTGTTCACCGCCATCATGTCGATGATCTCCCCAGGAATTTCCCTTGAGGTAAACACCTGAACCGCCGTCGGCGATTGCTTCATCACCATGCTCAATTGTGGATTCCACAACGCCGCCGCTGTCACGCCGGGGGTGGTGAAAGAGGCCACCGCATCGGCGTCCGAAGTGTTCATGATCTTGATGTCGCGCTGGCTCAGGCCGTGGATATCCAGCGCCCGCGACATCAGGTAATCGGAGACCGACAGCTCCACCAGATTGACTTGCTGGCCCTTGATGTCGGCGAAGGTCTTGCCGTGTTTGAGGACAATCGCATCGTTGCCGTTGGAGTAATCCCCGAGGATCAGCCCCGTGGTGTCCACGCCGTTGGCGCCTGGAATGGTCAAGGCATCCATGTTGGTCATGCCGCAAGCATCGAATGCGCCCGCGGAGTATTGGTTGATCGACTCGATGTAGTCATTGAGTTGGACCAGTTCGATCTTGATGCCGTACTTCTTTGCCCATTTGTCGATGATCCCGTGCTCACTGGCGTAGCCCCACGGCATCCAGCCGGAATAGATTGACCACGCGACCTTGAATTCCTGCTTTTTCTCGGCCGCCGAAGCACCGAAAGCGAGACAGGAAACCGCCAGCAACACGGCTGTGAAACGATAAAACACGCACGAGAATGCCTTCATGGAAACCTCACGGGTTATGAATGGGGTGACGCATTGATTTCAAACGAGCGGCTGGGTGTAGCGGCTCAACGTCGGGGATTCGCGCTCGTACCACTGCGCGGCATCGCGGGTGAATCCGGTGGATTGCGCGTAGCTGACTTGCTGCTCCAGCGTGTCAATGATGAACAGCCGTTCGCAGGCCAGACCATCGACGAGCAATCGTTGAGTGACGTGAACCCCGTCAGCTTGAAGCTCGAAACCATCCAGTGAGATCAGCGGCTGACCCACGCGCGCGGCACAGGTGGAGAGCGTCACCTTGTAGCCCTCGTCGAGCGAGCCCCGGGCCACCGAGGTCTCGAAGTTGAACGCACGGTGCAGCCATTGCGGATCATCAGCGTGTTGGGCGACCCGCTCTCGCAGGGGCACACCGCTCTCAAGCGGATGGGCGCGCCCCAGCACCAGAGCCGCATATTCACCGCAGACAATCAGACCACCACCGCGATGGCGCACGACGCCGCTCTCGAGTTCCTTTTCCTCCAACAGCCGCAAACCAATCAACGCACCCGGCGCCGACGATTGCAGGCGCCAGTCTTCGACATAGGCGCCGCTGGGCGCGAACTCGATCATGCAGTTGCCGATACGTTTGAGCAGCCCCGGCTCAGGCCAGCGATTGTGCAACTGCAAGGACGTGTCGGTGTGCCAACTGAGAATTTCGCCTTCCCATGAACACAAGGCTTCCCAGCCTTCGTAGTTGGCAAGTTGCTGCAGCTCTTCAGCGCTGTAGGCCAGCAACGGTTTGGCTTGCACCTGGTGTTCTTCCAGCGGCAGGCGCAAGTCGATGGTGAAGTTGCGGCTTTGAAACCAGCACACGTGGGTTTGCGTATCGGTCAGGCCGTCGGCAAAGCTGATCGCCCGGCGTTTGTAGAAACCCAGCATCCAGTCCGGAACGCCTTGCTCCGGTTGCTGCGGGTGACGCGAGACAAGTTCATTGAGGTGCATATCAAACCTCCAGGGCGCGGGCGGTACGGCCGAATGAGGACAAGCCCATTGCCCCGTCCGGCAAGCTCAGCTCACCGCGGGCCAGGCGCTGCTTGAGGTAGCGAAAGGTTTGCAGGGTTTGCGCGTACAAATGCTCGCCACACACAACCGGACCGTAGCGGCTGGGTGTTGCCGGATCGACCAGTTGCTTGATGGGCTCGATGACCGTGTCGTAATCACAGGCGCAAAACATCGGGAACGAGTAACGCTCCTGGGCGACTTTGCGCACCCGATGCGCCGTGGCGACGTAGGCGCCGTTGCTCAGTACTTCCATCATGTCGCCGATGTTGATGACAAACGCGCCCTCCACCAGCGGCACATCGATCCACTGCCCTGCTCCGTTCAGCACTTCGAGTCCCGGTGCGGTCGGCAGCAAAATGGTGAAGCACTCATAGTCGGTGTGCGCACCGATACCAGGACGATCCACCGGCGCATCCGGCGCGTACGGATAATGGATCAGCCGCAGTTGACTGGGGGGATTGTTGACGCGTTGAGTGAAGGCATTTTCCGCGAGCCCCAGTGCCAGTGCGAAGCCTCGAAACAGCGTGAGATTAAGGCTGAAAACCGCGTCGTAATAGGCCTTGATGTCTTCCTTGAATCCCGGCAACGCCGACCAGCGATTGGCACCCAGCATCGGACGCGTCCCGTGCGGCAGACGGTAATCGAAGCCGACATCGAAGGCCTCCTTGTGATCAATGCTGCCCTCGACGAATTGCTCTTCGCCCTCCGGTACATAACCGCTGTGATTGCTTGAAAGGCCGATGTAGTCGTTCATCTTTTGCTCAAGCGGCTGGGCGAAATACTCCACGGTCCGCTGCTTGAGGCGGTGGATGATCTGCGGGTCGATACCATGCCCGGTTACGTACAGAAAACCTGCTTGCGAGGCCGCTCGGCCCAAGGCTGCGGCAGTTTCGATACGATTGGCTGCGCAGTCGGAAAAGAGTCCCTGAATGTCTACAAGCGGCAAGCTTGTGAACGCTGAATGAGGGGTAATTCGAGGCGTGGGCGCCATAAGTAACCTCCTGATGATTAGTCAAAATGTCACCTGGTCGTCCAGATATCGCAAAGCCGCGAGGCCTCCGGGTCGTCCCGGATCTGTCGCACCAGAAAAGGTGCATGAGGGGTGGAGCAATGTGCGTGCCACGTTCGACATGGCGGCCGAGCACGACGTTATCTTGTTGATTTGAAAAGGCCGACGCTGATAAAGGTCGATGAAGCAGCTCCATCCTGATGCCAGTAAAAGCACCAGAATGGAGCCTGCATGCCTGGCACCGATCAATTAAGCCTGACACTGAACCTGTGGCGAGGGAGCTTGCTCCCGCTGGACTGCGCAGCAGGCCCAGTTTTTAGGGCCGCCTCGCGCCCCAGCGGGAGCAAGCTCCCTCGCCACAGGGATCAATTCGCGCCGGACGGCATCCAGTCGAATCGATAGACCGCAGATGGCGCCCCTGCATGACATTGGCCGTTATCGGCATCAACGCCAACGATCGACCAATGCGCCCGGGAGTTTTCGCCTAGTGCTTGAGCGGCCTCGGGTTTGAAACACTGCTTCAGAACCTCGGTCGGCACCAAAGCATAAGCGTGCGGGTGATCGCGCAGCCATCGTGCTGCATTCTCGACCGTTGAATGCTCCATGCCGAAATGCACGATCGGCTGCCGGGCGAACAACCAGTGGCCCTCTTCCCAATTGACCAAGACCAGGTCCGCGCCGTGGCTCATGAGCGCAGCTTGCGCCATGAGCGCCTGATCCGGATTGGCGCCGTCCTTGACCGGTTCGATAAACCCTCGGGCGAACCACAGCACAAACCAGGTCGCGACCAGTGCCGGAAATATCCGTCGAAACCGCGGCCGCTGCTTGAACCAGCGGCGCAGCAGCCAGGGCATCAACGGCGCCGCCACCAACACCAGCCCCGGTAACGCCGGATAGATGTACAACTTGCGCTTGCCGGCACTGATACAGAAAAACACCACCACCAGCACCACCCAACCGAGCAACACCAGCACCCGGCCGTCACGCTTCTGCAACTGCCGACGCCACGCGGGCACCAGCCAAGGCAGGAACAGCACCAACGGCAGCCAATACTGAGGAATGACGTTGGTGAAGAAGTACCAGAACGGTTCGCGGTGATGCCATGAGTTGGCGTAGCGCCCTGCGGTCTGCCTCAAGAGAATTTCCCGCGCGTAGGCCACTTCGTCAGCAGCACCATTGAGCAGGATGGACACCGCCAAAGGCAGCAGCCAGATCGCAGTCGCCGCCAGCATCAGCAGCAACCCAAGTAGCCATTTTCGCGTCTCGCCCGGCATCGCCACCACACCGGGCCAACCCTTGCGCACCGCGTAGGCATAAGGGATCAGCATCAGCGCCGGCAGAAAACCCACGCCCTTGGTGATCACGCCAATACCCATGGCCGCGCAGCCCACGTAAAACCAGCGCCAGGCCGGGCCGAGCAGCAGGTGTCGCGCCAATCCGTACAGGCCCAGCGTGGTGAACAGGATCAAGAAACTGTCGATCTGACCGGTGCGCAGAATGCTGTAGGTCTGATAAGTCGCCAGGTACAACAGCACTGCGGTGCGCCCGATGCGCGGGTTCCATAACCGGCGCCCCAGGTCGTAGATCAGCGCCGTGACCGTCACTGCAGAAAACAGCCCCGGAATATACAGCGCGATGTTGGGCTTGCCGGTGAGCCAGACGAAGAACGCCACCGTCCACATGAAAATCGGCGGTTTGTCCCCGTAGATCTCCCCGGCACGGTGCGGAATCAGCCATGCGCCGTTGTGCAGCATTTCCAGCGCCACACCGAGGAAACGCTCCTCGTCGACATTCTGCGCCTGACGCCAGCCCAAACCGGCGCCAATCAGCAGCAGGGCAAACAGCATCAGGCCGAGGCATTCGACCCTGGGCGACAACGATCGGCGCATCGGTTATTCCTTCAGGCTTTTGCTTTTGGCAATCAACTGCAAATTGCGCAAATAAACGATGGAGCCAAAGGCCTGGCCGACGATGAAGACCGGATCCTGGCGATAGATCGCGTAGGCGAACAGCAACGTGCTGCCAACGATGCTCAAGTACCAGAAGCTCACCGGAATCACGCTGCGTTTCTTGTATTCGCTGTACAGCCACTGCAAGACAAAGCGCCCGGTGAAGGCGATCTGACCTGCGAAACCGATCACCAGCCACAGCGTTTCACGGGTCAGCGTCATCCTTCGAGCTCCTGGGCGTGGGTGTTCAGCCGCGTGCGCTTGATCAGCCACCAGACGCCGATCAGGTCCAGGATGCCCACCAGCGCCCGGTCGAGGTTGCCGTACTTGGACACCCCGGCCGTGCGCGGTCGGTGATTGACCGGATGGACGATCATTTGGCCGTTGTGGCGCTGGATCAACGCCGGGATAAAGCGATGCATATGGTCGAAGTACGGCAGGCGCAAAAACGCCGCGCGTTCGATCAGCTTCAACCCGCAGCCGGTGTCCGGGGTGGCGTCCTTGAGCAGGCGCCGACGCAAGCCGTTGGCAAAACGCGAGGCCCAGCGCTTGCTCGCGGTATCGCGGCGATTGACCCGGTGGCCCGCCACCAGTTGCACCTCGTCCCTGCCCCGTTCACTGCGCACCAGCGCCAGCATGCCGGGGATATCCGCCGGGTCGTTCTGCCCGTCGCCATCGAGCGTGACCAGCCATTGCCCGCGTGCCTCGCGCGCCGCGTGATAGAGCGACGTGCTTTGGCCCAGCGAACGTTCATGGTGCAGGATGCGCAACGCGCTCAAGCCGTTGAGCCGGATCTGCCGCAGTTCGTGCAGGGTGGCGTCGGTACTGCCGTCATCGACGACGATGATTTCGTACGCTTCGTTGGCCAATGCCTGGCGAACTTCCTCAAGCAGCGGCTGGAGATTGTTCGCTTCGTTCTTCGCTGGAATCACTACGGATACAAACAGGTCTTGGCTCATGGAGTCCCCCTCGCCTTTTGTTGTTGCGGTCATCAGAGGCGAACGTTTCATACTTGATAAAACTGCCGATACCACTGCACAAATTCCTTCACGCCGGCAGCCACTGAAACCTGCGGACGGAAATCGATCCACTCGGCCAGCGCCGATACATCAGCCCAGGTCTTGATCACATCACCCGCCTGCAGCGGCATCAAATTGCGCTGTGCCTGCATGTCCAGGGCGGACTCCAGGCAGTCGACGAAATCCAGCAACGCCACCGGCATGCCGCGTCCGATGTTGAATAGCCTGTTCACGCCGCTGGCAGAACCTTGCGCCACCGGCGGCTTGCTGCGCAGCCGGGCGATGCTTTCGACGATGTCGTCGATGTAGGTGAAATCACGCGCCATCTGCCCCTGGTTGTAGAGGTTGATCGGCAAGCCTTTGATGATCGCGTCAGTGAACTTGAACAGCGCCATGTCGGGACGGCCCCATGGACCGTAGACGGTAAAAAAACGCAGACCACTGGCCTTCAACCCGTACAGATGGCAATAGCTGTCCGCGAG
This sequence comes from Pseudomonas sp. GL-RE-29, assembly GCF_019947275.1. NCBI lineage: Bacteria > Pseudomonadati > Pseudomonadota > Gammaproteobacteria > Pseudomonadales > Pseudomonadaceae > Pseudomonas > Pseudomonas sp. GL-RE-29. The sequence continues at coordinate 11,304 of NZ_JAGYGD010000056.1, read as the reverse complement.
CAACTCATTGGCGCGTTTACTGGCGGCGTACAGGGAAACGGGATGGTCGACGGCATCGTCGACACTGAACGGCAATTTGCTGTTGCTGCCGTAAACAGAACTGCTCGAGGCATAGAGAAGATGCTCAGGGCGATACTGCCGACAGGCTTCCAGCACATTGAGAAAACCCACCAGGTTCGATTGCGCATAGGCATCCGGATTGTCCAGCGAATAGCGAACCCCGGCCTGGGCTGCCAGGTGCACCACTTCGCTAAAACGGTTCTCGCGGAACAAATCGAGCAGGGCCGGTTTGTCGACGATGTCGAGTTTCTGGAAGCGAAAGCCTGGCAACGACTCCAGCAGCGTGAGCCGCGCCTGCTTGAGGGTCACGTCGTAGTAGTCGTTGAGGTTGTCGATCCCGACGACCTCATGACCGTCCTGGCATAAGCGCCGGGCCGTGTGAAATCCGATAAAACCGGCCGCGCCGGTGACGAGGACCGTCACGCTGACGCACCGATGGATGCGCTGTTGCTGCTCGATAACCACGCCTGCTTCATGTTTCTGTTCCCGCTCATGACGTTTCTAATGCGTTGTTCAGTCATGAAGCTTGTAAAACAGAAATATTGCAGTTTCGGTGCTCTGGATTAACTGCGAAGGGTTTTCCCTTTAAAAGCGACTACTTCGCATCGCCACCCTGCGGCTTGTAAAACTTGAACAAACCGATGTTGGCCGTATTGATGTACTCCTTGGCCCAAACCGGTTTCACCGTGCGGTCATGGAAATACAGCGCGCCTTTTGTGCGATCCGGCAGTTGTTTGTTCAACGCCTTGCGCGCGATTTCCTTGGCCATCGCGTAAGGCACCTCTTCCTGGACCGAATCGGCTTTGCCATCGCACCACCAGGAGAACTGGCAGCTCTTGGTTTCGGAGCCTTGCTTGACCACCCCACACACCGTATCCGGAAAGCCCTTGTGGCCGAGTCGGTTCATGACCACGTTGGCCACGGCTTCCATATCGGCGGAGTTCTTGCCCTTGGCTTCCCAGTAAATGGAACGGGCCAGGCAGGTGATGGCGTCGTCCAGCGGCGCGGCGCCGGCGCGGTCCACGGACTGGACTTCTGATTGGGTGATGGCCTGGGATTTGGAAGCCGGTGCCTGGCTAATGTTCTCGGCGGCTTTATGCTCAAGCACTTGGGCCTTGTCTTCGGCGACTTTTTGTTTTTGATCTTGATCCGCTGCGAATGTCGGACCGACAACTAGAGTTACTGCGAGGCAAGTGGCTAACCAGTCGAGGCGCATGGTGGGAATAACTCAATGGGCAGTTCGCATCAGTGTAGTAGTGAAATGATTGCACATGGCCCACAACCTTCCTGAAAATACGCTGCCTTAGATGGGGCATCTTCGCGCATCATGTGCGCAACCAGCTCAAGGGGACTTCAATGCGCTTCACTTCATCCGCTGTGCGTTTTGCCGGGTTGTCACTGGGACTGCTGTTCGCCGCCAACGCCGTGGCGAGCGACGAGTCGCAGCTGATCGAATCGATCAACGTCTACCGCAGCCAGTTGCAGCGCTGTGGCGGTCAGGTTTCTTCGGAGCTGCCGCCGCTGGCCGCCGATCCGCGACTGGTGTTGTCAGCCCCCAGCATCGGGAATCTGCAACAAGCCATGGCAGCGGCGGGTTATCCGATGAAGAATGTCCAAGCAATCAGCCTGTCCGGTCCTCGTGATGCGCCGTCGGCGATGAAAGCCATTCAGGAAAGTTTTTGCCAGATCGTGCTCGACCCGCAGTTTGTCGATGTCGGTGTGAGCCGCCAGGACCTTAATTGGCGCATCGTGCTGGCGCGGCCGCTGTTGAGCGGGCGCCTTGGCGACTGGCAAGCGGAAGGCCAGAAACTGCTGGCCGAGCTCAATGTCGCCCGTTCGCAGCAACGCCAGTGCGGCACGCAATCCTTCAGCGCCACCACACCGCTGACCTGGAATGCTACCTTGGCCACCGCGGCCGAGGCCCAGTCACGGAGCATGGCCAACAATAATTATTTCGATCATAAGGACCGCGACGGTCGCACACCGGGTGACCGTGCGGAACTGGCGGGTTACAACTTCCAGCAGATCGGCGAGAACATCTCCGCCGGGCAAGACACCGCGCATAAGGTGGTCGAAGGCTGGCTGGCCAGTCCCGGCCATTGCGCCAATCTGATGAACCCGCAGTTCCGCGATGTCGGCGCGGCTTATGCGACGGATCCGAAGAGTGATGCGGGGATTTACTGGACGGTGATGTTTGGCGCGCAGTAAGCACTGAATTGGCACAAAACAAACAATGTGGCGAGGGAGCTTGCTCCCGCTGGGGCGCGAAGCGCCCCCCTCTTCACCAAAAGAAGGGGTCTGCTTCGCAGTCCAGCGGGAGCAAGCTCCCTCGCCACAGGTTATTTCGGTGTTTTTGCGATGTGCGTCAGTGACTGCTCAGCCCGGCCCCATGCATCAACATTCGCGCCTTCACAAGGAACCTTCGCTTGAGCCTCACGCCCGCCCCTAACATCGAAACAGAACCAGCAAAACCCGAGGCCATCAGCCTGCGAGAAGCGTTTCGCTTCTGGCTCAAACTCGGCTTCATCAGTTTCGGCGGGCCGGCGGGGCAGATTTCGATCATGCATCAGGAACTGGTCGAACGCCGACGCTGGATTTCCGAGCGACGCTTTCTGCATGCGCTCAACTATTGCATGCTGCTGCCCGGCCCCGAGGCCCAGCAACTGGCGACCTACATCGGCTGGCTGATGCACCGCACCTGGGGCGGCGTGATCGCCGGGGCGCTGTTCGTGTTGCCGTCGCTGTTCATCCTGATTGCCTTGTCCTGGGTGTACATCGCCTTTGGTGAGGTGCCCGTGGTGGCCGGGCTGTTTTACGGGATCAAGCCTGCAGTGACCGCGATTGTGCTGCACGCGGCGCATCGGATCGGCTCCCGGGCCTTGAAAAATGGCTGGATGTGGGGCATCGCCGCGGCGTCATTCGTGGCCATCTTCGCGCTTAACGTGCCGTTTCCGTTGATCGTGTTGGGCGCGGCAATCATCGGTTACTTCGGCGGGCGTCTGGCACCCGAAAAATTCAGGACCGGTGGCCACAGCGGCGCAAAAAAGTCCTTCGGCCCGGCGTTGATCGATGACGACACACCGACGCCCGAACACGCCCGTTTCAATAGCGCGAAACTGCTGCGTCTGGCGCTCCTGGGCGCAGTGTTGTGGACCCTGCCGATGGCCGCCCTCACCGCCCTTTTCGGCTGGGAAGGCACGCTGACACAGATGGGCTGGTTCTTTACCAAAGCAGCGTTGCTGACCTTCGGCGGAGCCTACGCGGTGCTGCCGTATGTGTATCAGGGCGCAGTGAGTCATTACGGCTGGCTCACGCCGACACAGATGATCGATGGCCTGGCGCTCGGCGAAACCACGCCCGGGCCGCTGATCATGGTCGTGGCGTTCGTCGGTTTTATCGGCGGCTACGTTCATCAGGTGTTCGGCCCCGATCAGGCGTTCGTCGCCGGCGCTGTCGCGGCCATGCTGGTGACCTGGTTCACCTTTCTGCCTTCGTTCCTGTTCATCCTCGCCGGTGGACCGCTGGTGGAGTCGACGCACAACGAACTGAAATTCACCGCGCCGCTGACGGCCATTACGGCCGCGGTGGTCGGCGTGATTGTTAATCTGGCGTGCTTCTTTGGCTACCACGTGCTGTGGCCCAAAGGCTTTGCCGGGCAACTGGACTGGCCTTCGCTGCTGATCGCGCTGGCGGCGGCAATTGCGCTGTTTCGCTTCAAGCGCGGCGTCATTGAAGTGCTGATCGGTTGTGGGGTGATCGGGCTGGGCGTGCACCTGTTGCGCTGAAACAGACGTTTACAGCTTTCACTTTCACCCCTAGTATCCAGACACCCGCGGATAGCTTGTTATCCGCCACCGACGTTTTCCGCTACTGGAAACATGATTCATGCGCATTGCCCCGTCAGAGCACCACGTCTCGACCCTGACCACCTCCCCGGTGGTCGCGCAAGGCATTGCCTCATGAAACGCATCGTCAACCTGCCCATGGCCTTGCGCCGCTCCAAACTGCGTCACTCCGCACGCCCGCCGGATAGCACCCTGCTCGCCTGATTGCGTCCACCACGCATAGAGCCCCCTCCTTTTTCGCTATCGCTGCCCGCACGCCCGGATCTTTATCCTCCGTCGTGTCGTGGCCTGAATCCGTGCGTCCGCGGGACGCCAACGTGAGTGACGAACAATGAAATTCGCAGCCCTTGAAGACGCCCAAAATTTTTTGGCGAACAACCCCGATATCGACATGATCGAGCTGTTCATTCTCGATGCCAACGGCGTGCCGCGCGGCAAGTTGTTGCACCGCGAAGAACTGCTGGCGGTGTATGAAAGCGGTCGTCCGCTGCCCAGCACCATTCTCGGCCTGACCCTGCAGGGCGAAGACGTCGAGAACTCCGGGCTGGTCTGGGACGTGGGCGACATCGACTGCCGTGCCTACCCGCTCGAAGGCAGCCTGGTGCGCTTGCCGTGGCGGCAGATTCCGACGGCGGCGGTGCAAGTCAGCATGCACCCGCAAGAGGGCATGCCCGCGAGCATCGCCGACCCGCGTCACCTGCTGATCAAAGTCATCGATGGCTTGAAAGCCGAGGGTTACCACCCGGTAATGGCGTGCGAGTTGGAGTTCTATTTGCTCGACGCCAAACGCGATCACAACGGTCGCCCGCAACCGGCGCTGGATGCCGACGGCGGTCGACCGCGACACACTCAGGTCTACGGCCTTCGTGAACTGGAGCAGATCGAACCCTTCCTCGCCGACCTCTATGCGGCGTGCAAACTCCACGGCATTCCGGCGCGAACGGCGATTTCCGAATACGCCCCCGGGCAAGTGGAAATCACCTTGGAACACGGCGATGCCCTGGAAGCGATGGACCAGGCCGTGCGCTACAAGCGCCTGGTGAAAGCCGTCGCCCACAAGCACGGCATGCAGGCGACATTCATGGCCAAACCCTTCGATCATTTGGCAGGCACCGGCATGCACATGCACGTCAGCATCGCCGATGCCGAAGGGCGCAACCTGTTCGCCTCCGAGAACCCGGCCGGCACTCCGCTGCTGCGCACGGCCATCGGCGGCATGCTCGCCTCGCTGCTCGATTCGTTGCTGCTGTTCTGCCCCAACGCCAACTCTTACCGGCGTTTCCAGGCCAACAGCTACGCGCCATTGGCGCCGACCTGGGGCGTCGATAACCGCACGGTGAGCTTGCGTGTGCCGGGTGGCCCGGCCAACAGTCGGCATATCGAACACCGCATCTGCGGCGCCGACGCCAACCCGTATCTGGCGGCGGCAGCGATTCTGGCGGGCATTCATCGCGGCATCCGTGAAGACCTTGATCCGGGCGAACCGGTGGAGGGCAATGGCTACGCACAAGCGACCGAACTGCTGCCGACTGACTGGCTGACGTCCCTGACGGCACTGGAAAATTCGGCATGGGCGCGGGATGCATTGGGGCAGGAATTTCTGGGGGTGTATCTGGCGGTGAAGCGTGCGGAGTACCGGCAATTCATGGCGCAAGTGGGAGAGCAGGATTGGCGTTGGTATTTGACTGAGGCCTGAGCCGTTCCTTATCCCCTGTGGGAGCGAGCCTGCTCGCGAAAGCGGTGCATCAGTCACTACAAGTGCTGAATGTGCTGGCCTCATCGCGAGCAGGCTCACTCCTACAAAGGACTGCACTCCCGCACATTTTTCCGGACGCTGACATGACTCAACCACGCTGCAATTCCTACTACACCGCCACCCTCAACCACGAAACGGACTACCCGACCCTGCAAGGCAATCACCGCGTCGACGTGGTGATCATCGGCGGCGGTTTCACCGGCGTCGCCACGGCGGTCGAACTGGCTGAAAAAGGCCTGAAAGTCGCCATCGTCGAAAGCCATAAAATCGGCTGGGGCGCCACCGGGCGCAACGGCGGCCAGGTCACTGGCAGCCTGTCCGGCGATGAGGCGATGCGCAAACAAATGCGCCACACCATCGGCGAAGAAGTCGATGACTTCATCTGGCACCTGCGCTGGCGCGGGCACCAGATCATCCAGCAGCGGGTGGAAAAATACGGCATCGCCTGCGACCTCAAGCACGGCCACCTGCACGCGGCCTACAAGCCGAGCCACATGGGTGGTTTGCGCAAGGATTATGACGAAGCCGTGCGCCGTGGCATGGGCGACGAAGTCAGCCTGCTCGACCGCAGCCAAGTGCGTGACCTGCTGCAAAGCGACCTCTATCACGGTGCAATCAAGAACACCCGCAACATGCACCTGCACCCGCTCAACCTGTGCATCGGCGAAGCCCGCGCGGCCGAAAGCCTGGGCGCGTTGATCTTCGAAAACAGCGAAGTGCTGGAGATCATTCACGGCGATAAACCGGGCGTGCGCACGGCCCACGGCCGCATCGACGCCAATCAGGTGCTGCTGGCCGGCGACGTCTACCACAAACTGGAACCGGGCAAGCTCAAGGGCAAGATCTTTCCGGCCATGGGCGGCATTGTCACCACCGCGCCGCTGGGAGACCTCGCCAAGCAGATCAACCCAGAGGACCTGGCTGTCTACGACTGCCGGTTCGTACTCGATTACTACCGCCTGACTGCCGACGGTCGCCTGCTGTTCGGCGGTGGCGCCAACTACAGCGGCAAGGATTCTCGCGACATCGCCGGTGAACTACGGCCATGCATCGAGCAGACGTTTCCGGCGCTGAAAGGCGTGGCCATCGACTTCCAGTGGAGCTGCGCGATGGGCATCGTGATCAACCGCATTCCGCAACTGGGCAAGCTTTCGGACAACGTCTGGTACTGCCAGGGCTATTCCGGCCACGGCATCGCCACCACACACATCATGGGCGAAATCATGGGTCGCGCGATTACAGGGCAACTGGAGCATTTCGATACATTCGCCGCGTGCCAACACATCCGCGTGCCCATGGGCGACCTGCTTGGCAACCCGATGCTCGCGGCTGGCATGTGGTACTACCAGATGCTCGAGCGATTGCGCTGAGGCCTTCTGGTCGACAGTTACACCGCCATCGCTGGCAAGCCAGCTCCTACAAGAATTCGGGTGGGCATGACGTAATACTGTAGGAGCCGGCTTGCTGGCGAAGCGGTGGTGAGTTCGACACCGTCATGACGGGTCTCAAGCCTGCGCCTGCACCACCTCAATCCCCAACCGGCGGTAATCCTCGACACTACCTGTCGCTACATGCCGCTCGGTAATCAACATGTGCAACCGCGAACACGGTGCCACCACAAACGGTTCCACCGCCCCCAGTTTGTCCGCCGTGGTAACGGCAATAACGTGAGCCGCACTGTCCAGCATTACCTGCTTCACCGGCACTTCATCGAAATGCAGTGAGGTAATGCCCACTTCCGGATGAATCGCACACACCCCGGTAAACAACAAATCCGCCTTGATCCCCTCCAGCAAGCGCAGGGTTTCATGCCCGCTGGCCGACATCGTCGCAGGGTTGATTTGACCACCCGCCAGAATCACCTTGATGCCTTTGAATTCGGACAAGGTAATCGCTGTCATCGGCGACGCGGTGATCGCGGTGATGGAAATGTCCAACGGCAGCAACCGCGCGATCTGCAACGTGGTGGTGCCCGAGTCGAACATCACGATCTGACCGTTCTCAACCCGCGCTGCCGCCAATTGCGCCAGTTGGGTTTTGACTTCGTCGGTTTCGCTGATCCGCGTGAAGTAATCCTTGCCCGTGTCCTTGGGACGCGGCAACGCCCCGCCATGCACGCGCTGCACCAGCCCGGCGCTGTCCAGCTCGGCCAGATCGCGGCGAATGGTGTCCTCCGAAACCGCGAAATGCTGGCTCAATTCGGACGCCATGACCTTGCCGTCACGTTCAAGGATCAAGAGGATTTTCTGCCGACGCAGATGAGGGAGTTCGGCTGCAGAATGCTGATCGTGCATGGTTATGCCTGTTCGTGCGTGTATTTGCTTGTTTGTGCGAGATTAGCCAAACAGCCGCTGAAACACAAACACGCGCACCAGGTATCAATTGTTTCGATCTTTCAAATCACGAAGCCGAATTTTTTATTTGCACCTGACCTGTTCAAGATGAGCGCCATCACCCCTGTATCGGATGGAAACGTCATGAATCTAAATTTCGCCTTTGTCTGCATGATCGTGGTTTCATTCACCATCGCGTTGGTGCACACCTGATTCGTAACAACGCGCATCATTTTCCATCCAGAGTTAACCCATGCTTTTTGCCCTTGTATCGAACGGCGCCCTTCTCACGCCTCAACAGCCGGATACGACGGTGCCCTGGTGGAGCTTCACCAAAACCGTGCTCGCAGCGGCAGCCCTGTCACTGGTTCGAGATCGGTTGATCGATCTGGACGATACGGTGCCTGAAGGCCCGTTTACCCTGCGGCAGTTGCTACGGCACGAAGCCGGGCTGGCGGACTATTCCGAACTTGCCGATTACCACGCCGCTGTTGCCCGCAATGAAACGCCCTGGCCGGCAGACGAAATGCTGCAACGACTCGATGCTTCCCGACTGCGCTACACGCCGGGCGACGGTTGGCGATATTCCAACGTTGGCTACCTGTTTGTCGTGAGACTGATTGAGCGCATCACAGGCCTGCCACTCGAAGACGCGCTGACCCAACGGGTGTTTTCTCCCCTCGATTTGTCCCTGGTGCGCCTGGCCAAAACACGTGCCGATCTGGCAGCCGTAAACATGGGTTCAGCGTCCGCCTACGACCCCGGTTGGGTCTATCACGGTTTGTTGGTCGGCCCACTCTCTGAAGCAGCCCTTTGCCTGAACCGCCTGCTTGCAAGCGACTGGCTGCCGCAACCCCTGCTGCAGGAAATGCAAACAGTCCGAACCCTGGGCGGGCCGATTCCCGGCCGTCCATGGACGTCTCCCGGTTATGGCCTTGGATTGATGCGCGGTGGTGTGGAAGGTCAACGGATCTTGAGTGGCCACACTGGCGCCGGGCCGGGCAGTGTAGTGGCGGTTTATCACTGCGCTAAAGGGAATAACGCTAAAAGTTGCGCCGTTTTTTGCGAGGATGGCGACCAAGGTACTGTTGAAGCTCAAGCCGTGCGCTTGTTAAGCGCAAACGCCGACGATCAGTAGCTTCAATTCGACGCGACGTGCTCCCCTTTGCCCGCCGTCACCAGCGTCTTCAACGACGCATCGAACTGCTTCAACGCGTTCACTTGCAACTGGGTTTGCTGGTTGATCTGCGCGGCAATCTGCGGCGCGGATTTGCCATGCACCCAAACAGAAGGCATCTGCTCGGCGCGTGAGCCTTCTGCCTGTCCGATGTATTGCAAATTCGAGTCGTAGAACTTGGCGACAAACCGCGCTTCAACCTGGTTGTTGCGCTTGGACACCAAGCGGCTGAAGGTGTCGAGCATCACCACCACATCCGGATGCGCCTGCACTGCGGCATCGAGGTTGTCGTAGACGGTGACCGTGGCGAATTGCTTCTGCAGCGAGCCCATCAGCCAGCTGATTGCCCGCTTAGGGTCGGAGCTGTCGACGAATGCCTGGCTGATTTGTGAGTTCATTTCAGGGTTCTTCGCACCGTTGACCGCTACGGCGTGGTAGTTCTCAAGGTATTCCTGGGTGTTGACGGTGTTTTCGCTGTAGAGCACGGCCACCGATTGCGCATGCTGCAAGCTCGCGGCGCTTTCAGTGATCGGTGGGAAATGGCAGGACAGATCCGCGGCAATGGCCGGCGCGGTGGCGGCAACGCTGCCGGTGAATGCGGCGACAAAAGCCAACAGGGTTGAAAGTTTCATCGCGCAGGTTCCTTCAATGGCGAGACTGGAATGACCCTATCCTCCTCCTATGACAGAAAAACAGAACTTGCATTCTTTAATGATGGTTATCGACCAAACCGATATCTGGCTATGAGGATTTGAACCGCAGGTCTGCAAAGTTTGTAGGACATTTCCCATTGTGGCGAGGGAGCTTGCTCCCGCTGGACTGCGAAGCGGCCCTGATCCTTTGCGACCCATTTCCTAGGACATAACGCAGTGCCCGGTTTTACGACGGCTGCGCCGCCGAGCGGGAGCAAGCTCCCTCGCCACAGGGGGCAAGTGCGGTCCTACAGGCCGGTTGCAGACGCCTGTTTCGCTGCCTAGAGTTGGCCTGTCGCTGGCATTGGTTGGCGGTTGGGTTTCGCAGCCCTTGAAGAAGATGGACACATAGCTGAATGCAACTGTGGCAAACTCTGCCGCCGTTCGCTTTATGGCGGCTGTGTGTGGGAGACCTTCGGGTCTGCCGGCTTTACTCTTCTCCGGTCTGCGAACCCGCACATAGCTGCCACCCTTTGTTTCGCAGCAGAAAGGTGGCGCTTCATGATCCTTTTGAAGAGCATATCCTTATGAAAATGAACAACCCGCCCCGCCGCTTCACCCCGATGACCCAATTCGCCACCAGCTACCCTGTCCTTCTCATTGACAGCGACGCCCCGATCCGCGAACTCCACAACTGCATCAGCGAGCGCCTCAACGCCGTGCTCCCCTACCTGAGTCTCATGGCCTGCACCAACCTGCCCGACTACGCCGAAAATGACATCAACACCGTCGCCAACATCGCCAAAATCCTTCTTCAGGACGTTTCGGACGTTTTTCGAGTGATTGAGCAGCGTGGCTTTGACGTGCCCAACGGCTGTCAGCCCATCTGAGAAGTAGATCTTGCAGTCTGCAAAATGCATAGGACACTTCCCCCTGTGGCGAGGGAGCTTGCTCCCGCTGGGCTGCGAAGCGGCCCCTGCAATCTGACAGACGCAGCGTGTGACCCGATTTTACGACGGCTGCGCCGCCGAGCGGGAGCAAGCTCCCTCGCCACAGGGGACAAGTGCGGTCCCCAAGCGAATTTGAGACGAAAAAAAACCCGCCTGATGGCGGGTTTTTTATGCGACTGAAGCTTTTCGCTTCAACAGCGTAATCAATGGGACTTTTTGCTTCCCGACGGACCGCCCTGACTTAGCCCTTTGGTGTTGTGATCACCTGGGGTCGAGGTCGAAATAGCCCTGGCCTTGGAAAGGCCTTGTGTGTCTTTGGAATGGGCGATACCTGAGGTCGTGGTGCCATGACCGTTATCATCATTGCGCTCACTGCCGTAGTGGTTGCCGCTGGCGCCATGGTTTCGAGTCGCTTTGCCGGCATGGTCGCTGTCCAGACCGTTGGCGCGGCCGTTGCCGTTTCCGCCGGCGTGACCTGAGCCGGCATGACCGCCACCCGCACCACCATGTCCGCCGCCGTTGCCACCGCCGTGACCGCCACCATTCCCACC
>NZ_JAGYGD010000055.1:0-26592 GCF_019947275.1 Pseudomonas sp. GL-RE-29 | reverse complement strand
GATCGGGCAGGCGTGGGGGGCGCGGGAAACGCATTTGGTGAAGGCGATTGCCGGGTCGACGTTGTTGTTGGGTTTGTTGATCGGGTTGGTGGCGGCGGTGGTGGGGAGTGTGTTTGCGCGGGCGTCGTTGGTGGGGTTGGGGACGCCGGTGGATGTGCTGGACGATGCGGTGGCGTATGCGCATGTGATGTTGTGGTTCATGCCGACGCTGTTGGTGTTTGTGTTGTTCACGCAGTTGTTGCGCGGGGTGAGCGATACGTTGTCGCCGTTGTTGGCGCTGGTGGTGTCGACCGCTATTGGCCTGGCGCTGACGCCGGCGTTGATTCGAGGGTGGCTGGGGTTGCCGCCGATGGGGATTCAGAGCGCGGCGTTTGCCGGGTTGGGGGGCAACCTGGCGGCGATGGGTTGGCTGGCTTGGCGGTTGATTCGCAAGGGGCATCCGTTGGCGCCGGACCGCGAGTTTTTCGCGGCGATGAAGCTCGACGGCGCGATCCTCGGCAAGGTGCTGCGCATCGGTTTGCCCACCGGCTTGCAGATGGTGGTGTTGTCGCTGTCGGAGTTGGTGATTCTGGCGCTGGTGAACCAGCACGGGTCCCAGGCGACGGCGGCGTATGGCGCGGTGACGCAGATTGTGAATTACGTGCAATTCCCGGCGCTGTCGATTGCGATAACGGCGTCGATCCTCGGGGCACAGGCCATCGGGGCAGGGCGCATTGAGCGGATCGGACCGATTTTGAAGACTGGATTGATGATCAATGTGTGCCTGACGGGTGGCTTGATCGTGCTCGGGTACTTGTTGTCGAGTTGGTTGCTGGCGTCGTTCCTTACCGAAGAGTCGACGTTGAACATGGCCGAGCACTTGTTGCACATCATGCTTTGGAGCCTGTTGGTGTTTGGCTTCCAGGCGATCATCGGCGGCATCATGCGCGCCAGCGGCACGGTGATGGTGCCGGTGGCGATCTCGATTGTGTGCGTGGTGTGCGTGCAGTTACCGGTGGCATATTTGCTGGATGCGCGGTTTGGGCTGCAAGGGGTATGGATGGCGTTTCCGGTGGCGTATCTGGGGATGCTGGCGTTGCAGACGCTGTATTACAAACTGGTGTGGCAGCATCAGAAGATTGAGCGGTTGGTGTGAGCCGGGCCGGTTTGCCTTGTGAGGGAAGAGACAATTCAGCACGGCGAACGGCTGAATCGTCTTCCTAGCCATCAACGTAGCCGTTAGCGGAGACGATTGGGGGGCTGCCACCAGTCCATCAGATCTTTGAACTTGTCTAGCTCCATTTCGCAACGCACCACAGTTCCATCGATGAAAAATTCCTCGCCTTGCCAGGTTGAGAGCGCATCCTTATCCATTTCTTTGAGCGTGCGGTTCAACTGGTCCAGTTGTTCGCTGAAGCGGGGGATCAAGGCGTAGAAGGTTTCTAGTTCTCCTCTGGCAAGCGCCATGATCACGTTTCTGGAAACACCGGACCGAAAAACTAATGGCTTCTCGTCAAACCAATTCGGAAACAGGTCTTCGTTTCTGGCAATGCGGTAATAAACGATACCTGACGCTTCGAACAGATCTCTGGGGAATGTTCTTTCAGGATTTGCCCAAATGCTCGCAACGTCGCCAGTAAAACCCAGTGCAACAATGACCTTCTCATAGTAACTACGTAGAAACTGCAGCGTTTCGAACGGTTGTCCGTTGTCAGGGTATTCCGGGTCTACGTAACAAATCCGGGTCGGTAGTGCGGAGTAGTTATTGCGGAAGGATACGAGCGTGGTGTACGACTTTTGCGGGGCGGGCAAACTATGAGCGATCAAATGATCCGCTCCGAGTTCACATTGCGAGATACCCTTCTTTAGTTCGGTCTTCACCGACGAACTTTCCAGATTGCCTTTGGATTCTATTAGCCAATAGCCCTGACCGTTTTCGCAGCCCACGAAATCGGGCTTTGATGAATTGGCTTTGAGGCGTGGAACCTTCATCTCGTCGCAGAAATGATCATAATCAACCAGGGCCGGTACTTTTAGTACATCCTGGGCGAACAGAAAATTCAGGCCCTGAGCGTATTCACCTTCCTTCGTCGTCTTGGAAAAATCCCGCAGCCCGGTTCGATCAAAGTAACCGGCCTTGAGCCGTAAATTGCCCTGGGTATAAGGTGCCGATGCAGTCATATGACGTTGCAACGCTGACATATGCTCCAGCGTGACCCATATCAATGGCCCACGCCTGAGTGGCTGGCTATGTTGTGTTTTAGTGATAGCAGTCGCCAGCCGAACTGCGCTGACCCTTAGCCCTCTCGGCTGATTGACGGTTGGCTGAATTGGCGTTCGTGTCGCAGCTGTTACATCAGCAAGAGCGTACTCATGGGTATCCAGAAAACAATTCAAAAACGGCATCGATCCAAAGTCCTTTTAATAGAGGTGACCACTGAATTCATTGCCCCAGGGCAACATAGCGCAAATCACTTCAAGTACCCGTCAACCGCACATACTCCGCATCCAGATAGGCATCCACCGCTTCTACATCCAGCGACCCCGCCATGTAGCACGCTTTGACTTCCTTGATCGCCAGTGTTCCGAACCGGGCCCAGGCCACCAAATTGCTGCGCAGCATGAAGGCGACGATGTTGCCGCCCGAGCGCAGCGCGGCATCGGTGGTATCGACCAGGCACAGGGTGCCGTGGCCGATCAGCAGCATGCGGCGCAATTCCGGATTGCTGGCGGAGGGGATGCAGTCGCGCCAGTCCTGCTCGTGATAGAAGCGCCGCTTGATGACCCACATCATGCGGGTCAGTAGTTCGGTGATGAGGACCGGGATCGCCATGGCCAGGCCATGGCGCATGTCGTAGCCCGATTCGAATACTTTCACGGCAATGGTCGAGAACGTCTGGCGATGCTGGCCGAAAGAACCGACGTTGATAAATTGCAGCAGGGAATAAAAGGGCATCGGAATGCCGGAACCGCGCCCGGCGTCGACTTTGCCGCGACCGCCTGATGAGCCGGCCATGTCGGAAAACAGGTGGCCCAGCCAGTTCATGAAACCGGCGAATACCTTGGCGACGACGTTGCTGCCACTGAGTTCGAAGGTCTCGGTGTTGACGCTGATCAACTTGCCCTTGTCGACGAAGTGCGCGGTGTTGCTGAACTGGTCGAGGATGGAAAAGAACAGACCTACCAGATCCGGCGAGTGTCCGAGGCTTTTGACATGATGGTTGCTGGCCGACATGTTCTTCACTGCACCGCCCGTGGCGTGGGTGGTGTTGTGGTCATAGTTGATCTTGAATTTGCGCTCCAGGAAACCGATAGCGCTGGCGGTTTCTTTGCCGGCGTTGTTCGGACCTTTCCAGCCGTTCAGCTTGGCAAATCCCTGCACCGCGTTATCGGTCTGGGTGTCGGCCCACTTGCCCAATGCCCCTTTCCCGGGTACGCCGACGAACAGCACATCCACCAGCCCACCGATCAGGCCGCAGGTGCCGGCAATCATGTAGTCGTATTTGTCGCAGGCCGCTGCCTTGAGTGAAAACTCGTCCTTGATGCGTTTTTCCAGTGCAATGCGCTGGCTGTCGGTCATCAAGTCGCGGAACGGGTCCTGGGCGAAGCGGAGGTCGTGCCGCTCGGCGTAGTTTTCCAACTGCGCCAGGTAGGCCGGCCAGTCAGCGTCTGCCTCCATGTCGATAGCGTCGAGCAGCGCCAGAGGTTGCAGCGTTGGCTGGTAGTCCGAAGGCTGCTCCAGCACGTAGTCCTCGAAGATCATCACGTCTTGGTCTTCGACGACAAACACGATGTCCTGCTCATCGACCATGCTCTGCGCCTGGGCCAGCAGGCTGTCGAGCAGCGCATCGTTGCTGCGTTGGTCCTGACTCATGCTGTTGAGAGCGCTGAGCATGTTATCCATATGAGCATTGGTTTTTTCGAGTTGGTGCTGCTGGACCAACATGGCTTGCGCCTGATCTTCGAGAAAGCGCTTCTGTGTCATGAGAACAGGCCGCTCAGCTTCTCGCGCGCCTTGCCGGCCACATCCGCCGCCGTCCCCATGAGGACGTCACTCACATTGAAGTAACCAATGGCCTCGAAGGCTCGGGCCAGGCTTTCCAGTTCCTTGCTGTTTTTATCCCGCTTGATCGTGAGTTTGGTCAGCGTTTGTTCTTCATTTTCCTTGCTGGTAATGACAACCGAGCTTTCCTCATAGAAACCGAGAATGAAGTCATAAAGTTCGGCTTTGGTTGGTTCGCGGGTCAGGGACTTGAGCTTGGTCTCATCCAGATACTGAGCGCATCGCAATTTGGTCGCGCTGGCCTGGGCGGAGTTGGATTTGTTGGTCAGTACCGAGCCAGCGCCGGTCATCTGTGTCATCAGGCCCAGCAGCTGCTTGATCTTTGCGTCCTGGGCGCCATGGGCAAGGATGTATTCATTGAGTTTGCCGGTGATGAAGTTGATGTCCTTCATCACCAAGGAAATAGTCATTTGGGTTTGCTTGATCACTTCGTTGAGCATCAGTTCGCGACGCTTGGAGCGGGTCAGCTCATTGGCACCCGTCAGCTTGCGCACGCCGGCATAGGTACCAACGCCAATCAATACCGCGACGCCGATGCCGGTCATCATCCCCGACATCCCGAGCAAGCCACCCATGCCGAGGCTGGCGAGGCCGGAGGTCAGCCCGGCAGCCGACATACCCACGACCGAACCCGACAGATACACCGCCGCCAACGGCGTGCCCACCGCTGCCGCCTTGGCAGAGAGAATTTTGAGGGCCGAGACGATCTGGTCATCGGTCATATCATCGCGGAGCATGTCGTGGTCGTTCTTGATCGCCAGCACGGCGAGTTCGATTTCTTCGTCGGTGACTTTCAACAGACCACGGTTCTTTTGCAGAAACGCGAATGCGCCGATATCACGGTTACCGGTGCTGAAGAAGAGGTTAATCAGATCTTTGGCCAGGGAAATGTGCAGCGCCTTGATTTGCCCGGCGGGGCTTTCACTGTCGATTTGTGCCAGCAAGGTTTCCAGAGGAATTTGTACGGCGCTGGAGGCCATGTACGCCCGCAGGGTAAAACGGGTTTCGGCGCTCAGGTCGAGGCGGGTCATCAATTGCAGGATCTCGGCGAATTCCTTGTCGTCGATCACGTCGTCGTTGTCGTAAGCCATGTTGATGACTGCCTGAACATAAGCCACTTTCAGCGGCTCGCTCAGCTCATCAATGGAAACGAGTTGGCGTTCTTCCTTGTATTCGCTGAAGTCCTGGACACAGGCTTGCAGCGTTTCAGCCAGTTTGCGGTAGTTGCAGTTGACCAGGCCGGTAACGGAAAGGTGGGTGCCGTTCTGGCGGCGAATCAGTAGCGATACTTCGATCTTGTCACTTTTGCTGCCGGTCACTGTTTCAACGTATTCAGCCGATGCGATGGACGCATAGGGAACACTGACTGGATCAGCAAAGGAGGCGCGGTAAATGATCTGCTCACCCGTGAACAGAATGCCATCCTTGCCGCTTCCGAGCAGGGTGTTGTCCAGTAAGGCGATTACGTTGGAAGGGTTGCCGCTGAAGGCGAATGACTTGACCGCATTGTTCAGTTTTTTTTCGTCGATCTGCGGTGCGATTGACATCTTGTTTGAGACAGTGCCGAGGTTCTCGCGCAGAAAAACGTTAATGTTGGTCATGGAACATCCTTGTTGAAGAATAAGGTTGGGTGGCGTTGTGCTATTAGTCAAATCTAACAATATGCGCGGTTTAGGTACAGCCCTGAACTGAGGGTTATTTATCGCTCAATCTTCGACAAGCTAGCGTGGTAGCAACAGGCGTTTTGAGGATCGGTGTATGTGGCTTTTCGATTGATCTAGGGGGTGTTTGGGCGTGCGCCAAGATCGCAGCCTGCGGCCGTTCCTACAGGCGTGCGCCGACAACCCGAATGTCGAGGTTTTCAACCCGGACCTGTGGACTGACTAGTTCAATTTCCTGAACCAGCCGGGGCAGGCGGATATTCAGAGCGATCTGTTCTATGACTATCGCAACAACGTGGCCATCTATCCGAAGTGGCAAGCGTGTTGCGCGATCATCAACCGCCGACGCTGGTGGTGTGGGGCAAGTTTGATCCGTCTTTTGATGTGGCTGAAGCCGAGGCTTATCGCCGGGATTTACCGAATGCCGAGACCATGTGCTCAAGGCGGGGCATTTTTCGCTGGACGAACAGCCTGGGGCGATTGCCAGGTTAGTGGGGGCGTTTCTTGTAAGCATATGAGGAGTGATGTCGGCTGGGCTGACTCTTTCACGAGCAAGCTGCCCCCGCAGAGAACTACGGTGGGCACTTGGCGTGTGTTTGGGCTTGATGACAGTCGCCGTCAAACCGACAATTCAGAGTGTGATGCGAACCGACAGGCGTTGATCGCCTGGGGAGGTTTTCAAATGAATCACTCATCGCCCACCGTCCTCCAGGACCGCGCCGCTGCCGGTCGACGCCTGATTGAACCGTTGCTGCCCTACGCGCGCAGGCCCGATGTGATTGTCCTCGCCTTGCCCCGTGGTGGGGTGCCGGTGGCATATGAAGTGGCTACGGCGCTGGAGGTTCGCCTCGACTTGATGCTGGTGCGCAAGCTCGGGGTGCCGTCCCATCAGGAGTTCGCCATGGGTGCGATTGCTAGTGGCGGCATCCAGATTCTCAATGAGCAGGCGCTGCGCGCGCATCCGATTGATCAGGCTGCGTTCGATGCGGTGGTCGCGCGGGAAACCCGCGAGCTGTTGCGTCGCGAGCAGGTTTACCGGGGCACGCGGGCGCCGATGCAGCTCAAGGATCAGGTGGTGATTCTGATCGACGATGGCCTGGCGACCGGCGCCACGATGATGGCGGCGATTCACGCGGCGCGGGTGCACGCGCCGGCGCGCATTGTGGTCGCGGTGCCAGTGGCACCGATTGAAACCGCCGAGGCGCTGCGCAGTGAAGTGGATGAGTTGGTCTGCCCGCTGATTGCGGATTGGTTCATGTCGATTGGCTATTGGTACGTGGATTTTTCCCAGACGTCGGATGGTGAGGTCATCGATCTGTTGCAGCGGGCCTGGCGCAGAGAAAGTCCTCCGCCCATGGCGTAATGCTGCACTTTGTGGCGAGGGAGCTTGCTCCCGCGGGGTCGCGAAGCGGCCCCCCTTTTCCATCCAAAACAGCATGGGCCTGCTGCGCAGTCCAGCGGGAGCAAGCTCCCTCGCCACAAAGGTTCTATGTTTGCTTTAGCCAGTCCGCGAATCGGGTGGCGCCGATGATGGAGTTGGCGCCCGGCGTCAGCGACTGGTCATTGATCGGCGCGCCGAAGTACGGGACCGTGTCGTCCGAAACAGCCTGGCGCGGATCCTTGATGTGTTGCAGGTATTGGCTGACGAACTCCACCAGTGGCTGGCGATCAGGCCCGGCCACTTCCACGGTCTGATTGCTCGGGGCTTTGAGGGCGATGTCGGTCAGGGCTTTGGCGACGTCGACCGAGGCAATCGGTTGCAGTGCGGCGGAGGTCAAATGGATGGTGTTGCCTTCCTCACGACCGGAATAGGCGATGGCGCTGATGAACTCGAAGAACTGGGTGGCCCGCAGGATGGTATAGGGCCTGCCCGATTCCTTGATGAGTTCTTCCTGTTTCATTTTCGCAAGGAAGTAACCGCTGTCGAGCATGCGCTCGGTACCGACAACCGACAGGGCGATATGGTGTTTGACGCCGGCCGCCGCTTCCGCTTTGAGCAGGTTGTGCCCAGCGGTTTCGAAAAAGTGCAGCGACGCGGCGTCTTCGAATGACGGTGAATTGGCCACATCGACCACCACATCCGCGCCTTTCAACGCGTTGTCCAACCCTTCGCCACTGATGACGTTGACGCCGGAACTCGGTGAAGCAGCAAGCGCTTCATGCCCCAAATCCTGCAAATTCTTGCAAACTTTGCTGCCAATCAGGCCGGAGCCTCCAATGACGACGACTTTCATGACTCGTCTCCTGGTGCGTTGAGTAACCCGCTAATTAAACACCCGATCGCGGCCGTCATCTTGTGCAGGAGGGCTGCGGCGACAGGTGGTCGGAAGTCGGAGCGGCCAGTGGAATAAACGCTGGTTCTTTGCTTTATTCCACCTGTTGCCGGCTTGCGTGTGTTCGACACCTCAGCCCATGAGGAAGCCCGGCCTGGAGAGTCCCATGCGTCGCGGATTTTCACGTTGCACTGCTTTGGCGGCCGTTCTCGTGTTCGGCGGCGTGCCCGGCGCAAACGCCGTCGAATACACTGACGTGAATGCCACGGCCAGCACGCTCAGTTTTACCTATAAGCAAATGGGCTCGAAAGGGTATGGCACGTTCAGCCGGTTCGTGGGCAACCTTGATTTCGACACAGACCGCCCCGAAGCCGCCACAGCCAGGTTGACCATCGACCTCGACAGCATCGACGCCGGCAGCAACGACGCCAACGAGGAGCTGCGCAAGCCGGCCTGGTTCGATACCGCGACCTATCCCGAAGGGACCTTCGAATCGACGCGGGTTAAAGACCTCGGCAACAACCGCTATCTGATCACCGGCAACCTCACCCTTCGAGGGCTTACTCGGGAAGTTGAGGTGCCGGTGCTGCTTAAGGCGGAAAACGCGATTGGCATTTTCGAGGGCGAACTGACGCTCAAACGCGACGACTTTAAAATGGGCGAGGGCGAACTGGCGGACAGCGTTGTGTCCAACGAGATCAAAATCAGGTTTCGAATGGTGGCCCCGCAGCGATAGCGTTCGGACCTGGCGTGGTAAACCCCAGGTCCTTGCGCCGCTCTTGCGGCCGCTATCGCTGGCAAGCCAGCTCCTACAGTTGGACCGGTTGAACTCGACCTGTGTAGGAGCCGGCTTGCTGGCGATGAGGTCATCGGATTTTGAGGTGATCTTGCGGCCGCCATCGCTGGCAAGCCAGCTCCTACAGTTGGACCGGTTGAACCCGACCTTTGTAGGAACCGGCTTGCTGGCGATGAGGCCATTGGACTTTGCGCTGATCTCGCGGCCGCTATCGCTGGCAAGCCAGCTCCCACAGGTGGAGCGGTTGAACTCGACCTTTGTAGGAGCCGGCTTGCTGGCGATGAGGCCATCGGATTTTACGCTGATCTCGCGGCCGCCATCGCTGGCAAGCCAGCTCCTACATGACAGCGCCCGGTCCACATTGCATGGACCGGGCGCCAATCGATACGCCGTCAGTGCACGACTATCGGCGCGGTTACGGTCTGCCCTAACGCGGAGCGAATGGTGACGGTCGGGTTCGGTGTCGGCCCTGCGCCGGTAGTGGTGACCGATACCCGCCAGCGAGCCCCAGTGCCAATCGGCGTGAGGATCGCATTGCCTAGGTTGAGTGGGCCGGCGGTGGTAGTCGCGGTCACCGTCAGCGTATTGCCCGTGCCTTTCGACGTGGTCCCGGCCAAGTCCCAGGTGTAGCGGTTATTGCTGCGCACGGTGACCGAAGCGCTGGTAACCACCAGTTCTTCATTGACCGCCGCTGGCGTGACCGCCACGGACACTGTTGCCGGTTCCGAGACCGCATCCTTGGCGTCGCTGGCCTGGTAGGTGAAGGCTGCAGTGAAGGGCGCGGTCACCGTGGCCGGCGGCGTGTAGATCACGCGCACGCCGTCGGTGCTGACGACGCCCTGGCCGGAGTCCGGTTGGGCCAGGCCCACCACTTTCAGTGGCACGTTACCGTCCGGGTCGGTGTCGTTGGCCAACACGTTGATGTTCACTGGCTGACCGTTGCTGCTGGTGGCGCTGTCAGGGTTGGCCAGCGGTTTTTGGTTCTGGGGGTCGTTGTCGTCATCGTCACCGCTGCCCTCACCACTGCTTGAGGTACGGAAAGTCGGCAGCGCGGCGGAGTTGACGTAGGTGACACCGTCCCAGCCGGGCAGCGGTGTAGGCATCAACTGGAACTGCCCCGGATGCTCGATATCCCAACGCAGCAGCATCGAGGTGTCCTCGTGCTGAGTGTTGTGGCAGTGTTCCATGTAGGTCCCGGCGAACTCGCGGAAGTGAATCGCCATTTCCACGTCTACCGAACTGTCGATGCCTTCACCGATGCGATACACGTCCTTGCGTGCCCATTTTTCCCATTCCGGCGGCGCCTTGCCGTCGCGGCTGAGGATGATGCCTTCTTCGAAATGCACGTGCACCGGGTGGTTCCAGCCGTTGCCGCCGTTCTTGATTTTCCACACTTCCAGCGTACCGTCGCCGCTATAGCCGCCATCGGTCGGGCCGGTGGACAACTGCGCGGCGGCACTGATCCGCCGAGAGTCCATGTCGTAGCCAAAACCACCGTCGGTCTTGATCGTCCACGGTGCTTCGTCGGTGCCGTCGGAACGGCCGAAAATGAACTCGCGATGCCGCGCCACTTTGATCTTGGCCAGATCGGTAGGGTTATCGCGATCGAGGGTCAGCGGGATCATTTTCTTGCCCGCCGGTTTGCCTGGTTTGGCCGGCTCAAAGGCCACCGGGTCCATGCTCAGGTCCTGGCCGGTATAGGGCTGCACGATCATTTGCATGAACTTGCCCACCACCGGGTCACCCTTGTCCCATTCCGGCCCTTTGCTGCCCTGTTTGATCACCGCTTTGTACTGCTCGGACAGCACGTCTGCCAGGCGCAGGACGTTTTTCTCCGGACCCTTGCCGGACTTGTGTTCCATCAGGTTGACGAAGTACAGCTTGTCGCCGGTCTTGATCCCGTTTTTCGCGAAGTTGACGATGATGTCGAAGCGTTCGGCGATGCCTTGGGTCGGCAGGATGGCGTTGTGGTTCTGCCGGTCCCCGTCACCGTCCAGGTCCATGCTGCCGTCGAACGGCACGGCGTGTTCCATGAGGTTGCCGTCGTTGCCGATCAGGTGGAACGGCACGCGGCTGTAGGACACACCCGACCCCGAAGGCCCGGGAAACTCACCCCCGTTGCCAGCGATTTCACGCACCAGCGCGATTCGGAAGTAGCGCGACACCGAACCGTTGAGAATGCGGAAGCGATAGCTGCGCGCACGCACTTTCAGGCGCGGTTCGTATTGCCAGTTGACCAGAATCTGATCGCCGAGAAAGCCATCGGTGTTGAACGGGTTGAACCACAACTGACCGTTGGCATCCCAAGCCTTGTCCGCGACGACCAGGTTGACGTCGTAGTCGCGGTTACCCCAAGGCAGGGCGGAACCGCTGGGCAGGCGCAGGTTGACGCCATCCTCGATGGCTTCGTTGCCGCGATCCAGAGCGCTGTAGTAGTTCATCATCACCGCGTTGCCCTTGTAGACGTTCTGCGCAGTGAAATCGAGCATGTGGTCGTGGAACCAGTGGGTGCTCATGGTCTCGCGCCAGTCGCCACGAATCTTGATCGTGCCGTTTTCGCAGGTCTTCAAGCCCGGGCTGGCGTCGTTGACGAACAGCTTCTCACCCGGCGCGCAAGGGAACGCCGCGCGCGGGTCCTGCGCCGTGGTGTTGATGGTGTCGTAACCGGCCAGTTGCAGCGGCCAGCGATAATCGTAGTACTGCCCCGGAAAGAAAAACGCATTGGTGTAGCCATCGCTTTCGGCCGGGGAGTGGCCGTTGTGTTCGTGGGTGCTGATGGTGTGCAGGCCGAACCCCATGTTGGCCGCCGGGTCGATCGGCAAGGCGTTGTAGTGTCGCATCAGCACCGGTTGGCCATAGCGAACCATCAGCAACTTGGCTGGAAAGGTGCCGTCGAAAGTCCACAGCGCATTGTGATTTTGCAGCGGGAAATTGGGGTGGAAACGGGTGTCGATGCCCTTGGTGGTGCCTGTCGTGGTCGGGATGTCCGAGGTCTGGTAGTAGAGCCCACCGGGGCCGAACTCACCGACGGCGTAGTTGTGCAATTGCCGGCGGTCGCGCATGCCGGTGTTGATCCGCGCGCCTACTTGCACGGTTTTATACGCGACTTGCGGGTAGAACTCGTTCCAGCGCTGATGCGACCAGCCTTTTCCCGGTGGTCGACCTTCGGCCGGAGAACCCACCGGTTGGCGGTTGAGGAAGGTTTCGATCTGCGCTTTCCACGGGTTGCGGTCCAGCACGTTGGAGAATTGCGTCGGAAACGGGAACAGGCCAGGCTGGCGCATGAACGCGTCCAGCGCCGAACCTGACGGGGCGCTGCGAGCGACGCTGTTGGGGTCCTGCGCCGGCGCCGGGCCGACAGTGGGCACGGGGAAGGTCAGGGGCGGCGCCGGAATCGTTGGGTCGAGTTTTTCCGTGCCGAATTCTTCGAAGAGCAGCAATTGCTGACTGAACGGCTGTGCCCCGTACAAGGGGCTGGGTTTACCGTTAGTAGGGTAATTGAACGACGTCTGCAAACTCGGCGGCAGCACGTTGTCGGCGCGCGGTGTGTTGCGGTCGCCGTAAGCGCCGTTGGGCAGGGCCAGTGCGCCCTGGTTGGTTTCGGGCATGGTTTTCAAGGCGTCGAGCGCTGCGGCGGCGGCGATCGGATCGGTGGGCGGATTGTAGTAGGCCGAGGGATCGGTCGGTGGCGGCTGGCTTTCATCGTCCATGGGGGCCGCGCTGACGGTGGCGAGGCTGGCGGTGATGAGCATGGCAGAGGCCACACTCGACCCCCGTAACAAGCGGAACGCTGGTAGTGCGCTTTTCATTTGGTTTCCCCTTACACGTGCCAAAGTGGCGAAACCCGCCATCCCCAATTGGGAAATGACTGCTATTGCGGTGTAAGGGCTGGTGCAACAGACGGGCCATGTCAAAAGTGGGAAAAAAATATGTGATTAATTAGTAAGTTGTTTCTGAGTGTTTCAAGGTTGTGCCAATTGGGGGTGGGGACAGTTCCTCATAAATGGGGAAAATTCCCTTATTTCATTGGGTTACTTTCACCAATCGCGGGTCCTCTTGCCAAAATGTGTCGGCTTGGAAGAAAATGAGAGTCATTATCAAATAAATTTTGTGTCGGGCTTTCTCCATGCACTCAGTCGATCTCTCGCTGCAACAAACCGTGCATTCGCTTTACGAAGACCATCACGGTTGGTTGTGTGGCTGGTTGCGTAAACGACTCGGCTGCCACCACAACGCGGCGGACCTGGCCCAGGACACCTTCATTCGCGTGCTGACCCAGCGCAAGACCGTCGAGTTGCGCGAGCCTCGCGCTTACCTGAGTACGATTGCCCGCAGCCTGATGATCGACATGTTCCGTCGTCGGGCAGTCGAACAGGCTTATCTGGAAACCCTGGCCAACATTCCTGAGCCGGTGGCGTTCTCCCCGGAAACCCGTTCGCTGATTATCGAAACCCTGATGGAAATCGACCGCATGCTCGACGGTCTGGGCGAGCGCACCCGGGAGATTTTCCTGCTCGCCCAGCTTGATGGCCTGAGCTACGTCGAGATCGGTCGGCGCCTGAATGTCTCGGTGACCACGGTCAAGAAGCACGCGGTGCGCGCTCTGACGCACTGCCTGTTGTTGATCGAGGACTGAGCCGTGGCGCGTCCGCAACCGCTGGATCACGCCACCCTCGAAGCCGCCGCGCGCTGGTACGTCGACTTGCGTGGCGAGGTGCCCAGCGAGGCCATTCGCGAGGCGCATCGACGCTGGCTGGAGCGCGATCCACGGCATGTTCAGGCCTGGGAGCGTCTCGCGCGTCTGCAAGACAAACTCGACCAAGTCGTCCCCGGCATCGCTCGCCCAACATTGGCCAGCGCCCGCGCCAAACGACGTGATGTGCTCAAAGTCCTGTCGATTCTGCTAATGGCGGGCGGGGCGGGCACGCTGGCCTGGAACACCACACCCTTGCCGACGCTGATGGCCGATCAGCGTACCGGCACCGGCGAACGCCGTCGCATGCGACTGGACGATGGCACACAATTGCAACTGAACACGGCGACCGCGGTGGACATCCACTACAGCGAAAACCTGCGCGAAGTGCGTTTGCTCAAGGGAGAGATTTTTATCGAAACCGCGCGGGACGAACGTGCGCGGCCCTTTGTGGTTCACACCGCCGAAGGCAGCATCCGCGCCTTGGGCACCCGTTTTGTCGTGCGTCGCGAAGCGGACCTGACCCAGGTCAGCGTGCAGCAGCATGCGGTCGAGGTACGTTCCGCCAACGTGCCGGACACCGCCGTCCGTGTCGACGCTGGCCAGCAAGTGAACTTTCGCCGGGACGCCATCGAACCCTTGCAACGGGCCAACCCTCAGGCGGATGCCTGGACCCGCGACATGCTGGTGGTCAACGACTGGCGCCTGAGTGAATTCATCCGGGAATTGCAGCGTTACCGTCCCGGCCATCTGGGCTGTGATCCGGCGGTCTCAGCGCTGCGGATTTCCGGGGCTTTCCATCTCGCCAGCACCGACACCATTCTTGAAAACCTGACCTCGACCTTGCCCGTGCGCATTCGTCGATTCAGCCGTTTCTGGACGAGCGTGGAACCGGTTTAAGTGTTTTTCGAAAAAAATCCTGCCCAGGGGTTATTGATTTCGATTCTCGTTCGACTTGGTAAATAGAGGCGCACACAGACGCCGCCATTGACTGCCAACGGGCGAAAGGAAACTGCATGACCCCTCGCAATCCCCAACACCGTATTTCTGCTACCCAGCCATCCGTCAGACCCTTGAGCCGTGCCGTGCATGCCGCGCTGCTCGGGATGGCGCTGGTCGTCCCGTTGGGCATGACGATGGTGGCGCAACCGGCTTGGGCGCAGACCGACGTCGAAACCGAGTTCGACATTCCGGCAGGTCCTCTGGGTTCGGCATTGACCCAGTTCGCCGGCACGGCCGGGGTCACCGTTTCTTTCGCGCCAAGCGCCGCCAACGGCCAGCAAACCTCGGGATTGCGTGGGCGCTACAGCGTTGACGCCGGGCTGCGACAGTTGCTCGCCGGGAGCAAACTCGAAGCCGTTCGCCATGACAATGGCAGCTATTCGCTGTTGCCGATCGTTGCCTCCGGCGCAGCCATGCAGTTGGGCGCGACCAGCATTTCCGGGGTTGCCGTGGAATCGGCCTACGGCCCGGTGGACGGCATGGTAGCCACTCGCAGCGCCACCGCCACCAAGACCGACACGCCGATCCTGGAAATTCCGCAGACCATCAACGTGGTCACCGCCGAGCAGGTGGAAGTGCAGGGCGCGCGCAATCTGACCCAGGCGCTGCGCTACACGCCGGGGGTGAACACTGGCGGTTTCACCGACCGCAACTCGATTGCCGACGAGATCACCAGCCGTGGTTTCGCGCCGACGCCGCTGTATCTCGACGGTGCCTACATTCCGTACGCCGGCAGCCTCGGTGGCGCCCCGCAAATCGATCCGTACACCCTGGAGCGCATCGAAGTGCTCAAAGGCCCGTCGTCGGTCCTGTACGGGCAGAACCAGCCGGGCGGCCTGATCAACATGGTCTCCAAGCGCCCGACCACCGAGCAGCGCAGCCAGGTCAAACTGGGGGCGGGCAGCTATAACCGGGTTAACGGAGCCTTCGACACCAGCGGTCCGATCGACGATCAGAAGCAGTTCAGCTATCGCCTGATCGGTGTGGCCGACAAAGGCAACGAAATGGTCGAGCACAACGAAAGTGAGCGCATGCTGCTGGCGCCGAGCCTGACCTGGGCGCCGACTGAAGACACGTTCCTGACCTTGCTCGCGCAGATCCAGCGTGACGATGGCGTGCCGGATTATCAGTCGATGCCGCGAATCGGCTCGCTGAACCGTGGCCCCAACGGCGAGAAAATCGACCGCGACTTTTTCTCCGGCGACACCAACTTCAACGACTACAAGCGTGACCAGTACATCTTTGGCTACGATTTCAGCCACAACTTGAGCGATGACCTGAAGTACCGCTCGACTGCGCGCTACACCGACGTGCGCGACCGCTACAAGGGTTTCTACTTGCGCAGCTTCGTCACCGATGCCGACGGCGTGACCGATTACACCCGCGCCAACCGCGCCAAGGTCGATTGGCACCAGCACAACATCGCCTACACCGTCGATAACAATCTGGAATATAAATTCAACACCGGCGCCCTGGAGCACACCACCCTGGCGGGCGTGGACTATCGCCATTTCACCCGCAAGTACGATGGCTACAACGCCAACAACGTGTTGCCGGTCGACCTGTACGGCAAGAACAACTACGACACCAGCAGCGTCACTCCGCAACTGACTACAAAGTGGGACAACACCCTGCGCCAGACCGGTTTGTACGTGCAGGACCAGATCAAACTGGACAAGTGGATCCTGACCATCGGCGGTCGCCAGGACTGGGCCGAGATCGACAACAAGGACTTGCTGGCGTCGACCCACGAAGCCAAGCGTGACAACAAATTCACCGGTCGAGTGGGGTTGACCTACGTCACCGACTTCGGCCTGGCACCCTATGTCAGCTATTCCGAGTCCTTCCTGCCGACCATCGGCACCGCCGCACCGCAACGTGGCGGCAAGGCTTTCGAGCCGACCGAGGGCGAGCAATACGAAGTGGGCGTGAAGTACCAGCCATTCGAGAAAACGTTGATCACCGCGTCGGTGTATCAGATCAAGCAGAAGAACGTGCTGACCGGCGACGAGGAGTATCCGGAGTACATGGACCAGAGCGGCGAAATGCGTTCGCGTGGCGTCGAACTGGAAATCAAATCCAGCCTCGACAACATCGACGTCATGGCCGCAGCCAGCTATATGGACTCGTTCTACACCAAGGACACCTGGGGCAATGAGGACAACCGCAACGAAGCGCAGTCACCGGTTTCCGCATCGATGTGGGTCGACTATCACTTCACCCAGGCCAACCTCAACGGCCTGACCTTCGGCGCGGGCGCGCGGTACACCGGGCGCAAACCGGGTGATGCGGCCAACTCGTTCGACGTGCCGTCGTACGTCGTCTACGACGCCACTGTCAGCTACGACATGGGCAAACTGGTCCCGAGCCTGCGCGGTTTGCAGACCCGCGTGAACGTGCAGAACATCTTTGATCGTGAGTACGTGTCGGACTGCAACTACGCGTTCGGTTGCTACTACGGCCAGGAGCGGGTGGCTTCTGTTGAGATGACTTACGACTGGTAATCGTTGGTGTAGCGACGGACGTCATCGCGGGCAAGCCCGCTCCCACAGTTGATGCATTCCCCTGTGGGAGCGGGCTTGCCCGCGATGAGGCCGGGGAGGCCAGCACAACTACTCAAATCATCGGCGGCAATTTATCCAGCATCTTGTCCAGGGTGATCGGGTACTCGCGCACCCGAATCCCCGTCGCGTTGTACACAGCGTTGGCGATGGCCGCGCTGACCCCGCAAATACCCAACTCGCCAACGCCCTTGGCCTTCATCGGCGAGGAAACCGGATCGGTTTCATCGAGAAAAATCACCTCTTGGTGGGGGATGTCGGCATGCACCGGCACCTCGTAACCGGCCAGGTCATGATTGACGAAAAAGCCCAGGCGTTTGTCCACCACCAGGTCTTCCATCAACGCCGCGCCGACGCCCATGGTCATCGCGCCAATCACCTGGCTGCGGGCCGAGGTCGGGTTGAGGATACGCCCGGCCGCGCACACCGCCAGCATCCGGCGCACGCGGGTTTCCCCGGTGGCACTGTCGACGGCGACTTCGACGAAGTGCGCGCCGAAGGTCGATTGCTGGTACTTCTTGCTCAGTTCGCCGAATTCGATGCTGTCTTCAGCCACAATTTCGCCGGACTGTGCTGCGTTGCGCAACGGCATGCTTTTGCCGCCTGCGTGTACCTCGCCATCGACGAATTCAGCCTCGTCAGCGTTCATGCCGAGGCGTTGCGCAACGGCCACGCGCAGCTTGACGCACGCCGCATACACCCCGGCGGTCGAGCAGTTACCGCCGAACTGGCCACCCGAGCCAGCAGACACTGGAAAGCTCGAATCGCCCAATCGCACCACGATTTTGTCGAGGCTGACACCGAGCATTTCCGCCGCCGTTTGCGCGATGATCGTGTAGCTGCCGGTGCCGATATCGGTCATGTCGGTTTCCACCGTCACGATTCCCTGATCATTCAGGCGAACACGCGCCCCGGACTTCACCAGCAGATTATTGCGAAAGGCAACAGCGACGCCCATGCCGATCAGCCAGCGTCCGTCGCGCTGTGTGGCCGGTTGCGCATGGCGTTGGTTCCAGCCAAAACGATCGGCACCGGTGCGCAGGCATTCGATCAGATGGCGCTGGGAAAAAGGTCGATCCGGCTTCACGGGATCAACCTGGGTGTCATTGATGATTCGAAATTCGATGGGGTCGAGTTTCAGCTTCTCCGCCATCTCGTCCATGGCAATTTCCAGCGCCATCATGCCCGGCGTTTCGCCCGGTGCGCGCATCGCATTGCCTTCCGGCAGATCGAGTGTCGACAGCCGCATAGTCACCCGGCGGTTTTCCCCGGCGTACAACAATTTGCTCGGTTGCGCGGCCAGTTCCACTTTGCCGCCGGGCAAGTCACCGGACCAGCCCTCGTGGGCCATCGCGGTGATCTTGCCGTCGCTGCTGGCGCCGATGCGGATGCGTTGAATGGTCGCCGGGCGGTGGGTGCAATTGTTGAAGATCAGTGGCCGGGCCAGCGCCACTTTCACCGGTCTGCCGGCCATGCGCGCACCCAGGGCGGCGAGGACCGCATCAGCGCGAATGAACAATTTGCCGCCGAATCCACCGCCGATGTACGGCGATATCAAACGTACGTTTTTCTTCGGGATACCGAGGGTTGTGGCCAGGTCGGTGACCGACCAATCGATCATCTGGTTTGACGTCCACAGGGTTAGCCGGTCGCCGTCCCATGCGGCCATCGAGGCCATGGGTTCCATCATCGCGTGGGCCTGATCGGGCGTGGTGTAGGTTGCGTCGAGTTGCACCGGTGCGGCCGCGAACGCTGTTTCAAAATCCCCGTGCAGGGTGTCCGCCATTTGCTCCTTGGGCTCAACGGCCGAGTCGCGGGAGCTGGCGAGATCGAACGCGCCGTCTGTACTGGTGTAGGTAACGTCTACCTGTTCCGCAGCGGCGCGTGCCTGCTCGAAGGTTTCAGCGATCACCAAGGCTACTGCCTGGTGATAATGCTGAATCTCTGGACCGCCAAGTAACTTGGCGGTGTTGTATTTACCTTGACCCAACTTGCCGGCATTGGCGGCGGTGGCGATGGCAATCACCCCCGGAGCCGACTGCGCCGCTTCCAGGTTCATCGAAGCGATGCGCCCCTTGGCAATCGCCGAACCGACCACCACGCCGTAGGCCTGGTTGGGCGCGACGTCATGGTGTTCGTAGGCGTAAGGCGCCTGCCCGGTGGTTTTCAGCGGTCCTTCGATGCGCGAGGTAGGGTGGCCGATGACCTTGCCTTGGTCGATGGGGTTGGTGGTGGCCGGGGTTTCGAACTTCATGCTTGAGCCCTCGCTTGCGCCATCACCGAAGCGAGCGTGCGCTCGACCAGTGTCAGTTTGAAGGCGTTTTCATGGGTGGGGGTGGCGCCGGACAACAACTGTTCCGTAAACGCTTTTGCGCCTTTGGGCAGCGACGATTCAGCGGTTTCCACGCGCCACGGTTTGGCCGCGACGCCGCCGAGGGCAACGCGGCCCGAGCCGTCCTGCTGGATTACCGCGGCCACTGAAACGAGGGCGAATGCGTACGAGGCGCGGTCACGGACTTTCTGATAAACGTGCGTACCGCCAATCGGCGCGGGCAAGGTCACGGCGGTAATCAGCTCGTGCGCCGCCAATGTGGTTTCGATGTTTGGTGTATTGCCGGGTAAACGATGCAGGTCGGCGATGGCGATCACTCGAGTAGTGCCGTCGGGTCGAACCGTCTCCACCTGAGCATCGAGCAAACGCATCGCCACAGCCATGTCGCTGGGATGGGTGGCAATGCACGCATCGCTGACGCCGATAATCCCCAGTTGCCGACTGAATCCACCGATGGCCGCGCAGCCACTGCCCGGTTGGCGCTTGTTGCAGGCTTGATGGGTGTCATAGAAATACGGGCAGCGCGTGCGTTGCAGAAGATTGCCGGCGGTGGTGGCCATGTTGCGCAACTGGCCGGACGCGCCGGCGAGGAGGGCGCGGGAGAGCACGGCGTAATCCTTGCGGATGCGTGCGTCGGCAGCGAGGTCGGTGTTGCGCACCAGCGCGCCGATTCGCAAACCACCTTCTGGCGTGGCTTCGATGCGGTCCAGCGCGAGGTCGTTGACGTCGATCAGTTGCGCCGGCGTCTCGATGTCCAGCTTCATCAGGTCCAGCAGGTTGGTGCCGCCCGCGATGAATCGCGAGCCACTGATCTGCGCGGCGAGCGAGGCAGCTTCGGCCGGTGACTGGGCGCGTGAATAGGTAAAGGGCCTCATGCGTTGGCCTCCGCGACTTCGGTGATCGCTTCGATGATGTTGGAGTACGCACCGCAGCGGCAGATGTTGCCGCTCATGCGTTCCTGGAGTTCGCTGGCGATCAGCTTGGGTGGTTCGGTGAGGCTCGGGCTGGCGTGGCTGGGAATGCCATCACGGATTTCTCCCAGCACCGCGACCGCCGAGCAGATCTGCCCCGGCGTGCAATAACCACATTGATAGCCGTCATGCTTGATGAACGCCGCTTGCATCGGGTGCAGTTTGTCCGGCGTGCCGAGCCCTTCGATGGTGGTGACCTTCGCGCCTTCGTGCATCACCGCCAGGGTCAGGCAGGAATTGATGCGTCGACCGTCGACAATCACCGTGCAGGCGCCGCACTGGCCGTGGTCGCAACCCTTCTTGGTGCCGGTGAGTTGCAGGTGTTCGCGCAACAGGTCGAGCAGGGTGGTGCGGGTGTCGAGTTCCATTTGCTGTTGCGCGCCGTTCACCCAAATCGACACCTTGGTTTTGACCGGGAGCGCGGCGTTGGCGGCTGCGGCCTGAGCGGAAATGAATGGAGGCAGGATCACGGCCGCTGCGGTCACCACGCCCACGATCAGCAGTTCTCGTCGGGAAATCGTCATCAAGTCGGGCATCGGTGCGTTCCTATGGTTGATTGGCGATTACAGCCCTCATCCATTGACTGACCGCCAGGGTCAGGGAAACGTTTTTGCGGTTTTCGGCTATAGAGTTATGCGTGTGGCTCATGAATCGATCAAGACAGGCGAGTAACGCAGTCCGGCACGCTATGATAGGCAGCCGCGCCCATTCCCGGAGTCAATCCCAGCAATGCCCCAGATCACCCACTACAAAACCCCGTGCCCCGAGTCGGTCAACAGTCAGATCCTGCAACTGGTGGTCGACAACCTGACCGACATCAGCATGGTCGCCATCCCGCCGAGCAACCTGCTGTACAACGTCTACCAGTATGCGATCGGCTACGAGGTGCACCTGTATCTGGAGGCGTTGAACGGGGCGAAAGGGCTTGCGGTGGAATTGCTCGTCGCCACCGATCTGGACGACCCGGATAAAGTCGTCGGTTTCCTGCTGTACCTGCCGGTCAAGGACGATCCCGACGCGTGCGGGGTGGCTTATATGGCTGTGGATGCCGGCCATCGGCGACAGGGTGTAGCGCGCAGAATGCTGCGAGAGATGGTCGGCCGTTACCCGCATGCCGAGCTGACTTGTGCAGTGGCCAAGGTGCCGTATTTCGAATCGATGGGCTTTCAGGTGGTAGGTACGCGCGCCACCCAAGTGTTGATGAACACCCGCGACCACGGCAGCGACGGCTTGCTGGCGCAGCTGGATGTGGCACCGATCTACAGCTCGCTGGAGGTACGGCAGATTCATACCTACCTGCTGCAAAAGCACGGCAAGCGGGCGATGCTCGATGCGGAGAAGCAGCGGGATCGGCACTTGGACCAACTGACGCGCAAGGCCAGCGAGTTCGTCCACGAACGATTGGGCCAACGTGGTCAACTGTAGGAGCGAGCCTGCTCGCGATGGTCGTTAACGATAACGCTGGAAGCCTGACACCCCGCGGCGTGCTCAGGTTTTTCGCGAGCAGGCTCGCTCCTACAAGGGATATGCGGTGGTTTCAGAATGCACAAAGCCCGGCCAAATGCCGGGCTTTTTCTTGTCTGGTTTTCGCGCAGTTAAAAAAGAGCCTCAAAGCTCTTTGATGGGGAGAAGTGGAGCCATTGAGGCTCAAGATGCGCAAATGAAGCAGGCGGTGAGCTTGATAGGGGTTCAGTGCACTCACCACCTACGCAACGGCCTGGACAAGCAAGCGGCTGCGCAACTCCATCGTAGGAAGATGGGGGGGCGGCCTCAAGTACCGCTAGTCGAATCCCCCCACAAGTGTCAGCTTCTGCGATTTTGATCACCCGGCCAACCGGCCTGATTCAGGGCCCTGAGCAGCGTTTCGGCATCCAGCCCCGTCACCGCGTGGCCGTTACCTTCGGTCGTTTCGGCGGCGAGCAAGGCGTTGATGATGGCTTCTTCGACGGCTTCGGTGGCGGCCAGGAACAATTCGCTGATGTGATCGTTGTTAACCATGCTCAAGTTGTCGCAGGTCGGTGCTTTTTTGCTCTCATAAGCGGCCGGCGGTACGTGTTGATTGCCGGTGGCGAAGGCGATGAAAATGTCGCCGCTGTGGTCCTCATTACCGCCCCCGGTACGGGCCAGGCCGAGGCTGGCCCGTTGCGCCAGGCGCGTGCATTGATGCGGCAATAACGGCGCGTCAGTGGCCAGGCAGACTACGATCGAGCCCATGCCCGGATGCGGCAGCGAGGCCTTGAGGAATGGCGAGTCGACCTGTTCCATGTAGCGCCCGACGGGGTAACCATCGACGCGCAACTCGTTACGGATGCCATGGTTGGCCTGGACAATCGCCCCCACCGTCCAGCCGCCCTGGGCACTGTTCAACCGCCGCGACGCGGTGCCTATGCCGCCCTTGAATTCATGGCAGATCATGCCGCTGCCACCGCCAACATTGCCTTCGCTCACCGGGCCGCCGACTGCCGCGCGCAGGGCTTCGGCCACGTGTTCGACGTTGACGTGAAAACCGTTGATGTCGTTGAGCAAGCCGTCGAAGGTTTCCAGCACCACCGGCATGTTCCAGTAGAGCCGCCCGTCATCCGGTTGCTGCTCACGGTCCAGCACAATCAACGCATCGCGTACCACACCCAGGCTGTGGGTGTTGGTGAACGCGATCGGGCTGGTCAACAGACCGGCCTCGCGAATCCACTCCAGCCCCGTGGCGTCGCCGTTGCCATTGAGCACATGGACACCGGCAAAGCACGGTTGCTGACTGGTAGAGCCGGCACGGGGTTCGATCACGGTGACCCCGGTGAGGATGTCGCGACCTTTGGCGCTGCGGCCGCGCACATTGCTGTGGCCGACGCGCACGCCGGGTACATCGGTGATGGCGTTGAGGGGGCCGGGTTGCAGTTGGCCGAACTGGATGTTGAGGTCGCGGGCACGTGGTTTCATAGGTGTTCTCATCTGCAAATTGTTCGAGAAAAAGTTGAAATATCACCCTGTAGGAGCTGCCGAAGGCTGCGATCTTTTGATCTTGATCTTTAGCAATTTCAGGCTCGCCAGGATCAAAAGATCGCAGCCTTCGGCCGCGCCTGCAGGGTGTTGGTTACTGGCCGTTCTTGATGGTGCTCCAGGCGCGAGTGCGCAGGCGTTCGATCGCATGGGGCTGCGGTTGCAAGGTGAACAGCTTGGCGATCACCTCGGCGGTGGGGTAGATGTTCGGGTAGTCGAGTACTTCGGGCGAGAGCAGTGCGGTGGCGTCGAGGTTGGCGTTGGCGGTGAGCGCCTGTTGGGTGGCGGGTGCAATGACTTCCGGACGCAGCAAGTAATTGATAAAGGCTAGCGCCTGTTGCGGGTTGCTGCCGTCCTTGACCAAGACCAGATTGTCGGACCACAGCGGTGCACCCTCGTCGGGGATGCTGTATTCGATTTTCACGCCCTTGGCGGCTTCGTCGGCGGCTTGCTTGGCACCGAACACGGTTCCGGACCATGCGATGGCCACGCATATATCGCCGTTGGCCAGGTCGCTGCCAATCTTCGACGAGTTGAAGTAAGTGATGTGCGGGCGCAGCTTTAGCAGCAACGCTTCAGCTTTTTTGTAGTCAGCGGGGCTGCTGCTGTTGGGCGGCAGGCCAAGGTAGTGCAGGGCTATCGGCATGATCTCGGCGGGCGCGTCCAGAATCCCCACGCCACATTGACTGAGCTTGGCCAGGTTCTCTTCCTTGAACAGCAAGTCCCAGGAATTTACGGGAGCTTGATCACCCAGGACCTCGCGGACCTTGTCAACGTTGTAACCAATGCCGTCGGTGCCCCACAGGTAGGGGATGGCGTACTGGTTGTCCGGATCGTTGGCGCGGAGTTTTTCCAAGAGCACCGGGTCGATGTGCTTCAGATTGGGCAGTTGACTGCGGTCGAGTTTCTGCAGGGCACCCGCTTTGATCAGGGCAGGCAGAATGAAGTTACTGGCGACAACCACGTCGTAACCGCTATGGCCGGTCATCAACTTGGCCTCCAGTACTTCGCCGCTGTCGAAGGTGTCGTAAACGGGTTTGATTCCGGTATCGCGCTGGAAGTCCTTGAGGGTGGTCGGGCCGATGTAGTCGAACCAGTTGTAGACATGAACGGTGGGCTCGTTCGCTACCGCGGCCATGGTCCAGGTCGCCAGACAGGCGCCCAAACCCAGATTGAAATACGAGCGATGACCACTCATGATGCGGCACTCCTGGCCTGCTGCAGGCCGGTGATAATCAAGAGTCTGCAGGGTATCGACCGGCGTGGCCGTTACCCATTCCCATCATGGGTTACTCGAAAGGGGTAGTGCGTGGACGCGTTGTTGAAAGAGTTACCGCTGCACCAGGGATTGGCGCGGGTATTTGGCGCGGTGGGCGAAGAGGGGTTTTGGCGGGCGCTGGTCGACACCCTGCGCTTGCTGGTGCCGCTGGACAACGCTTTGGTTGCGGTGATGCAGCCGGGGCGGGTGCCACGTCTGCTAATTGACTTCGACTCCAAAGCCACCGCGGACGAGCATGAAGAACTGGCGGACTACCGCGCCGGCATGTACTTGCTCGATCCGTTTTACCTCGCGGTGTGTGCCGGCATCAGTGACGGTTTGCACAGCCTCGATTCCGTAGCCCCGGACCAGTTCCTGCAGAGTGAGTACTACCTCAGTTACTTCCGTTCCGTGGTCGGCGGCGACGAGTTGCAGTTCATGGTCAACGTCGACGGCGCTGTGCTGGGGTTGTCCCTGGGACGTGCGACACGCTTCAGCCTTGAAGAGCAGGGTCGGCTGCTGTGCGTGCGCGATTGGGTACTGGCCGCCATGCGTCGACACTTGCGATTGCTGCCACCGGAAGGGCCGGCCCCCGAGGCCGTGGCCGGGGATCTGGCGACGCTGCTGGACCGCTTCGATGCGCGATTGTCAGTGCGCGAGATCGAAACCGCACGCCTGATTCTCCAGGGCTTCTCCAGCAAGGCCATTGCCCAGCAAATGGGCATTTCACCGGAGACGGTGAAGGTGCATCGGCGCAATCTCTATCACAAGCTCAATGTGAACGGGCATGGTGAGTTGTTTGCGTTGGTGCTTAATCCGCGTTGAATCAAGATCAAAAGAGGCTGTACGCACAGCCCATGCAGGCGCCGGCTTGCTGGCGATAGCGGCGGTGAATGTTCCGACGCCATCGCCAGCGAGCCAGCTCCTACAGGGGAACGTTTTCGAGATTAAAAACCAACGCCTTCAACCCGCACTCGACATCGGCATCCGGAAACTCCGGCGGGTTTTCCAGGCGCTGTTCAAACCGCAGGCTCGGCGCCTCGCGCGTCACGCCGTCGATGAGGAAGTCTGCCCCGAACGCCGGGTCGTTCATGCAGGCCAGCACCGTGCCGTTTTCAGCCAGCAATTCCGGCAGGCGTCGCAGCACGCGTTGGTAGTCCTTGGTCAGCAAAAAACTGCCTTTCTGAAACGACGGCGGGTCGATGATGACCAGGTCGTACGGCCCCTTGCCGATCACCTTGCCCCAGGATTTGAACAGGTCGTGGCCGAGAAAAGTGACCTTGCCCAGGTCATGGCCGTTGAGCCGGTGATTGTCGCGACCACGGCTCAAGGCCGGGCTCGACATGTCGAGGTTGACCACATGGGTCGCGCCGCCTTCGATCGCCGCTACCGAGAAGCCGCAGGTGTAGGCGAACAGGTTCAGCACGCGTTTGCCTTCGGCATTGGCCCGCACCCAATCGCGGCCATAGCGCATGTCGAGGAACAGGCCGGTGTTCTGTTTGCGGCCCAAATCCACCCGGTACTTCAGGCCACCTTCGACAATCGTCAACTCGTCGATTTCTGCCCCGAGCAACCATTCGGTGGTGCTTTGCAGCAGGTAACGATGTTGCAGCAGCAGGGTGTGCGCGCCGGATTGCGCCCATTGCGGTGACTGGGTGATGTCCAGCAACAGCTGCTTCAAAGCTTCCAGCTGCGCCGCTTCCGGTTCCTTGAACAGCGCCACCAGCACCACGCCCTGCAACCAGTCGACGGTCAGTTGCTCCAGCCCCGGCCAGCAGCGGCCACGGCCGTGGAACAGGCGACGGGTTTCGGCGGGAGCGGCCGCCAGGGCGGTCAGCAAATGTTCGCGGAGGGTGGCGAGGGCTTCAGGGTTCATCGGTCTGGGTCGGCAATCTTTGGGGGGGCGGCATTTAACCATAATTGCACCCAAAACACCGCGTACCCCCTGTAGGAGCTGCCGCAGGCGGCGATCTTTTGATCTTGCTTTTTAAAATCAAAAGATCGCAGCC
>NZ_JAGYGD010000054.1:0-27247 GCF_019947275.1 Pseudomonas sp. GL-RE-29 | reverse complement strand
TCCCATCCCGAACTCAGCAGTGAAACGATGCATCGCCGATGGTAGTGTGGGGTTTCCCCATGTGAGAGTAGGTCATCGTCAAGATTAAATTCCGAAACCCCAATTGCGAAAGCAGTTGGGGTTTTGTTTTGTCCGCAGGAAAGTTCGTACAGCACTTCCGGACAGGTCCACGCTGTCATCACCCCACGACAATGCTAAGGTTCGGACCTAGCGTTTGTATTTTCCAAGGAAGCCTATATGCCGGACGCAACCTCCCTTACTGCTGGTTTTATGGTGGTTCACGGCAACCGTCTGGACGAGTTGCGTAGCCTGGTGGTGAGCTGGATGCGACGCTATCCGCTAGCTCCTTTGGAAAATGAAATTGCTCTGGTACAGAGTAACGGCATTGCCCAATGGCTGAAGCTGGCCCTCGCAGAAGATGCTGACGATGACGACATGGGCGGTTGCGGAATCGCTGCTGCCATCGACGTGCAGTTACCCGGCAGCTTCATGTGGCAGCTTTATCGAATGGTCCTGGGACGTGATGAAATTCCGGCCAAGTCGTTGCTCGACAAGGCTCCGCTTACCTGGCGCCTGATGCGGCTTCTTCCGCAACTGATCAACCTGCCGCACTTCGAGCCTCTGCAACGCTTTCTAACCAATGACCCCGATTTGCGCAAACGCTATCAGTTGGCTGAACGGTTGGCGGATCTCTTCGACCAATATCAGGTGTACAGGGCCGACTGGCTCGAAGACTGGGCAGAAGGGCGCCATCAATTACGTAATGGCAGAGGTGAGGCCAAGTCGTTGACCCCGGCCAACTGCTGGCAAGCAGAACTGTGGCGCGCGCTGTTGCTGGATGTCGGTGAAGAAGGCATGGCGCAAAGCCGCGCCGGCGTGCATCAGCGATTTATCGAACGCATCAACAGCCTCGCAGTTGCCCCTATCGGATTACCCTCACGGGTGATCGTTTTCGGCATTTCTTCTCTGCCCGCTCAAGCCCTGGAGGCTCTGGCCGGGCTAGCTCGATTCAGCCAGGTGTTGCTGTGCGTCCATAACCCGTGTCGTCACCATTGGGCGGACATCGTCGCCGATAAAGATCTGTTACGGCATCAATACAAGCGACAGGCTCGCAAGAGCGGTATGCCATTTGTACTCGACCCACAGACCTTGCATCAACATGCCCATCCTCTGCTCGCTGCATGGGGCAAGCAAGGGCGGGACTACATTAATCTGCTCGACAGCTACGACGATCCCAACAGCTATCGCTCGGCTTTTCGCGACGGTCGCATCGACCTGTTCAGTGACAGCCAGCCATTGAACATGCTCAATCAGCTGCAGGATGACATCCTTGAATTGCGACCCCTCAGCGAGACTCGCGAGCGTTGGCCGGAAGTTGATCTGACAAAGGACCAGTCGATACGCTTTCAAGTTGCTCATAGCGCCCAGCGAGAAGTCGAGATTCTTCACGATCAGTTGCTCGCGCGCTTCAGCGCCGATCCGCAATTGCGCCCCCGCGATGTGATCGTCATGGTTCCGGACATCGATAGCTATGCACCGCATATTCGGGCGGTGTTTGGTCAACTTGAACGCAACGATCCACGATTCATTCCTTTCACGCTGGCTGACCAGGGCCAGCGTGGCCGTGATCCGTTATTGATCGCTGTCGAACATTTGCTCAAGCTGCCTGACAGCCGTTTTCCTGTGAGTGAAATTCTCGATCTGCTGGACGTTCCGGCATTGCGCGCTCGCTTTGGCGTGGAGGAGCGTGATCGTCCGACTCTCCACCGCTGGATCGAAGGTGCGGGCATCCGTTGGGGCATGAATGCGCAGCAGCGAGCGAACCTCGGCTTGCCTCAAGCGCTGGAGCAAAACAGTTGGCGTTTTGGGCTGCGACGGATGCTGCTCGGTTATGCCGTTGGCAGTGCCGATGCCTGTGAAGGTATAGAGCCTTATGACGAGATCGGCGGTCTCGATGCGGCGCTTATCGGCCCATTGGTAGCACTGCTCGACGCGCTCGAAATTGCCCACTACGAACTCACGCAACCGGCATCGCCGCAGCAATGGAGCGTACGCCTGCAAACATTGATGTCGCTGTTCTTCCAGGCGAGTAACGAACATGACGAGTACCTGTTAACCCAATTGGAAGAGCTGCGTAAAACCTGGCTCGATAATTGTGAATCGGTAGGCTTGCAGGACGAACTACCTCTGACTGTCGTCCGTGAAGCCTGGCTTGCCGGTCTTGATCAGGGGCGCTTGTCACAGCGCTTTCTGGCGGGTGCGGTTAACTTCTGCACCTTGATGCCCATGCGCGCGATCCCGTTCAAACTGGTCTGTTTGCTTGGCATGAATGACGGCGACTACCCGCGAGCGCAACCTCCACTGGACTTCGACCTCATGGGCAGCGACTACCGTCCAGGTGATCGCTCGCGACGTGAGGATGACCGCTACTTATTGCTGGAGGCTCTGCTGTCGGCTCGTGACCAGCTGTACATCAGCTGGGTCGGCCGCAGCATTCGCGACAACAGTGAACGTCCGGCGTCGGTACTGATCGGCCAGTTACGTGACCATCTGGCCAGCGGCTGGCGATTGATCGAACCCGATTCGGACCTGCTTGAGGCCATTACCCAGGACCACCCACTGCAACCTTTCAGCGCTCGGTACTTCCATGAAGGCGATGATCTGTTCAGCTACGCCAATGAGTGGCAGGCGCTTCATCGAGAAACGGATCGCGCCGCTGACATCAGCATCCTGGATACCCACGTTCAGGAAGAGCCATTGAGTCTCGGTCAGCTGCAGGATTTCCTGCGCAACCCGGTGCGGCATTTCTTCAGTCAGCGACTGAAAGTGTTCTTTGAAGCTGCCGAAGAACCTTTAGCGGATGAAGAGCCATTTGTACTCGACGCGCTGCAACGCTATGGCCTGAGCCAGAGCTTGCTTGAAGCGGCACTGGCAGATCCGGATGACACTGATCAGGCGCTGGTGACGCAGGCCCGACGCTTGCAAAACAGTGGCCTGTTACCCATGGCCGGCTTTGGAGAAAGTCTGCAGCGTGAGTTGATTGAGCCGTTACCGGATCTGCTTCAGCGTTATCAACAGCTCCTGGCTTTGTGGCCCACTCCACTGACCAGTGCCCTCCCGGTAAGTCTGGAGTTGCATGCCCTGCGTCTCGAGGGTTGGCTCAGCGGTCTGCATCAACGTGCGGATGGTGGCTTGCTGTCCGTCACAACAATCCCCAACAGCATCGGCTCGACCAAGTCTCGCAAGTGGCATCGGTTGACGCGCCCGTGGGT
This sequence comes from Pseudomonas sp. GL-RE-29, assembly GCF_019947275.1. Taxonomy (NCBI): domain Bacteria; kingdom Pseudomonadati; phylum Pseudomonadota; class Gammaproteobacteria; order Pseudomonadales; family Pseudomonadaceae; genus Pseudomonas; species Pseudomonas sp. GL-RE-29. Next base: position 23,975 of record NZ_JAGYGD010000054.1, on the reverse strand, counting down.
TATTCATCTGGTTGCTTGCGCCAGCGGTATGGCGTTGACCACCGCGTTGGTGGCCAGTGACGACAGCCTGATACTCGGTCCGATGGAAGAGCATTCAGCGTTACAGATACTGGGCGACCTGCTTTTAGCCTGGCAATCGGGTATGCGCCAACCTCTGCCGACCGCGGTGAAGACCGCCTTCGCCTGGCTGGGACAAACCGATCCGGTCAAAGCCGAGGCGGCTGCCCGCAAGGCTTATGAAGGCGACGGAATCACCACTGATGGTGAGCGACGCGAAAGCGTGGCGCTTGCACGTCAATTTGCTGATTTCGATGCGCTAACTGCTGACGAGACTTTCCCCGATTGGTGTGACGCTCTTTATCGGCCGCTGCTTGAAGCTCCCTGGCGTTCCATGGCCAGCGAGGAGGCTCGCTCATGACCAGCAAAACACCTTTGGCGCTGGCATTCCCGCTGCGCGGCAGTCAGTTGATTGAGGCCAGCGCCGGGACCGGCAAGACGTTTACCATTTCTGCACTGTATCTGCGCCTGGTCCTCGGCCACGGCGGGGAACTCAGCGGTTTCGGGCGCGAGTTGTTACCTCCGCAAATCCTTGTTGTGACGTTTACCGATGCCGCCACTAAAGAGCTGCGCGAACGTATTCGGACCCGTCTGGCTGAAGCTGCACGGTATTTCCGCGATGAAACGCCAGCACCTGATGGCCTGATTGCCGAACTCCGTGGACAGTACTTGCCGGAGCAATGGTCCAGTTGCGCAAACCGCCTCGACATCGCCGCGCAGTGGATGGATGAGGCTGCGGTTTCAACCATCCACAGTTGGTGCCAGCGCATGTTGCGCGAACACGCGTTCGACAGTGGCAGCCTGTTTACCCAAACCCTGGAAACCGACCACAGCGATTTGCTCGGCGAAGTCCTGCGCGATTACTGGCGACTGTTTTGCTACCCGATGCAAGGCGACGCATTGAATTGGGTTCGCGGCAATTGGGGTGGACCGGCGGCTTTGTTGCCACGGGTTCGAGGGTTGTTCGCTAGCGAGCGCGACAGCGTTGAAGGTAAAGAACCTGCGGAGCTGATTACCGAATGCTTGCAAGAGCGACGGGCTGCATTACTTGAACTCAAAATGCCTTGGTGTCAGTGGGCGGATGAACTGCTCGCCCTCTGTCACGAGGGTGTCGCCAGCAAGAGTGTCGATGGACGCAAGATGCAGCCGCGTTACTTCGAGCCGTGGTTCGAGAAAATCAAAGCCTGGGCCGAAGACGAATCCCTTGAACAACTGGATATCGGTACCGGCTTCACGCGCCTGACCCCCGACGGTATGGCTGAAGCCTGGAAGAAGGGCGAAGTGCCCTCTCATCCCGGCCTGGACGCAATGCCTGGCCTGAAAACACGTCTTGATGAATTGCCGACTCCCGATGCCGCAGTACTGCGACACGCCGCCCATTGGGTAGGCGCACGGTTCGAGGAAGAGAAACGTCGCCGTGCGGAAATGGGCTTCGACGACATGTTGCTGCGCCTCGATGCAGCCTTGCAATCCGAGGGTGGCGAGCGTCTGGCGACCTTGATCCGCGAACAGTTTCCGGTAGCGCTGATCGACGAATTCCAGGACACAGACCCGGTGCAGTACCGGATCTTCGAAAGCATCTATCGCATTGAAGACAACAATCCCGAGAGCGGTCTGTTCCTGATCGGCGACCCGAAACAGGCGATTTATGCCTTTCGCGGCGCGGACATCTATACCTATCTGCGCGCCCGTCAGGCAACCGCTGGCCGGCTGCATACCCTGGGCACCAACTTTCGCTCCAGTCATGGCATGGTCAAAGCCGTGAACCATGTTTTCGAACGTGCCGAGGCGCGTGAGTCCGGGCGCGGGGCCTTCCTGTTTCGGGAGCAGAATGGTGACAACCCGGTACCGTTTCTGGCCGTGGAATCCCAGGGGCGCAAGGAAGTTCTGCGCATCGATGGTCAGGTCGTACCCGCGCTAAATATCTGGCACTTGTCCGCCGAGCAGCCATTGTCCGGTGCTGTGTACCGACAGCAACTGTCCGCCGCTTGCGCCAGTGAAATCACCGCTTTGCTCAACGGCGGACAACAAGGTCGTGCGGGTTTCGTACTGGACGGCAATGACCTCAAAGGCCTGCTGCCTGCGGACATTGCAATCCTTGTTCGCGATGGCAAGGAGGCCCAAGCCGTCCGCGCAGAACTGTCTGCCCGAGGCGTGCGCAGTGTTTATTTGTCTGATAAGGACTCGGTGTTCGCTGCTCAGGAAGCTCACGACGTTCTGACCTGGCTCAAAGCCTGTGCCGAACCGGACGCCGAGCGGCCACTGCGTGCCGCGCTCGCCTGTATCACGCTGAACTTGTCATTGCCGGAACTGGAGCGACTCAACCAAGACGAACTGGCCTGGGAAGCACGTGTGATGCAGTTCCGCGGTTATCGTGAGCTGTGGCGCAAGCAGGGTGTGTTACCGATGCTGCGACGCTTGCTGCATGACTTCCAGTTGCCCCAGGCACTGATTGCACGCAGCGATGGCGAACGGGTGTTGACCAACTTGTTGCACCTGTCCGAATTGTTGCAACAGGCAGCCGCCGAACTCGACGGCGAACAGGCGTTGATCCGGCATTTGTCCGAGCACCTGGCGTTGTCCGGCCAGGCCGGCGAAGAGCAGATCCTGCGACTCGAAAGCGATGAGCAACTGGTCAAGGTCGTGACCATTCACAAATCCAAAGGGCTCGAATATCCCCTGGTTTTCCTGCCGTTTATTTGTTCGGCGAAGCCGGTGGATGGCAGCCGTTTGCCGTTGCATTACCACGATGTCACGGGCAAGGCTCAAGTAACCCTGAACCCGACTGCCGAGTTGATTGCCCTGGCCGATGATGAGCGGCTGGCCGAAGATCTGCGCTTGCTTTATGTGGCTTTGACCCGGGCGCAACATGCCTGCTGGCTGGGGGTGACGGACCTCAAGCGTGGCAGTAACAACAGCTCGATGTTGCACCTTTCGGCATTGGGTTATCTGCTGGGCGGCGGGGCGTCATTGGCCGAGTCGACTGGTTTGAAGCGATGGCTGGAAGATCTGCAGCAGGATTGCCCTGCGCTGGTTTACGGGGAGATGGCGCAAGCTACCGCTGAGTCTTACCATCCACCGCAGAACGAAGCGGCGCTGCTTGCGCCGTTGATTCCGAAACGCAAGGCCAGCGAAAACTGGTGGATTGCCTCTTACAGCGCCTTGCGCATCAGCGACAGTCTGAGCATTGGTACTGATGAAGCACCCGAGAGCCCGCAGGCGCAAAAACTCTTCGACGACGAGCGTCTGGATCAGCAGGCTCCCCGAGAAATGTTAACTGGCGGTGCCGATATCCATCGGTTCCCCCGTGGCCCGAATCCGGGCACGTTCCTCCACGGATTGCTCGAGTGGGCCGGCGACGAAGGTTTTAACGTCACGCCGCAAGCGGTGGAGGACGCCATTGCCCGTCGCTGCAATCGCCGTGGCTGGAAAGGCTGGATAACCACGTTGAGCGATTGGTTGCAGCATTTGCTCAAATCTCCTTTGCCGGTCGGTACCGGGCAAGCCCCAGTGGTTTTCGATCAATTGACCCACTACCAGGTCGAGATGGAATTCTGGTTCGCCAGCCACAAGGTCGATGTGCTCAAGCTCGACGCGTTGGTGTGTCAGTACACTCACAGCGGCGTGGCTCGTGTGGCCGCCGAGCCAGTGTTGCTCAATGGCATGTTCAAGGGTTTCATCGACCTGACGTTCGAGCACGACGGCCGCTACTACGTCGCCGACTACAAATCCAACTGGCTCGGTGTCGACGATGCGTCTTACACCGAGCAGGCCATGGAGCAGTCGATCCTCGATAACCGATACGACCTGCAATACGTGCTCTACCTTCTGGCCCTGCATCGCCAACTCAAGGTTCGACTCGCCGATTACGATTACGACCGGCATGTTGGAGGGGCGTTGTACATCTTCCTGAGGGGAACGCGTGCGGCCAGTCAGGGCGTGTATTTCGCCCGTCCGCCACGAGAGTTGATCGAACGACTGGACCGTATGTTCCAAGGTAAGCCAGAGCCCAAGGCCGAACCCGCCTGGGAACAGGGAGTATTGCTATGAGTCGCACCTTCGCCGATTTGCTACCGACGGCATTGGATTCCGATAGCCTGGCGGACCTTGCTCCATTGACTCGCGCTGATGACTTGCTGTTGTTGCTCGCGCGTTGGGTCGAACGTGGCTGGTTGCGAGCACTGGATAAAGCCTTCGTGGCTTTCCTCCACGAATTGGCACCGGACGATGATCCTTTGGTGCTGTTGGCGGCTGCATTGACCAGCCACCAATTGGGCCACGGCCATGTTTGCCTTGATCTGTTCGAGACATTGAAAGAGCCGGACTTCGCGCTGTCGCTGCCACCGGAAGGCGATCTGCAAAGTGGCGTGATGTTGCTGCCATCGCAGTTGCTCGAGGCGTTGGACGGCGCTCATTGGTGCAAGGCACTGGCTTCCAGCCGTCTGGTCGCATTGGCGGCCGATGGGCGCGAAGGCGTACAGCAGCGGCCATTGGTGTTGTCAGGCAAACGCCTCTATCTGCGTCGCTACTGGGCTTACGAGCGACGGATTGACAACTCATTGCGTCAACGCTTGGCGGAACACGAAACAACACCGGATGACTTGCCTCAACGCCTCACCGGGTTGTTCGGTCCGGCCAAGTCCGGTGAGGTGATCGACTGGCAAAAACTCGCTTGTGCCCTCGCTACCCGTAGTGCATTCAGTATTGTCACCGGCGGTCCGGGTACCGGTAAGACCACAACGGTCGTGCGTTTGCTTGCGTTACTCCAGGCACCGGCGGTCGAAGCCGGCAAGCCGCTGCGCATTCGTCTTGCGGCACCGACCGGTAAAGCGGCGGCGCGGCTGACGGAATCCATCAGCCAGCAAGTTCGAACGCTGAAAGTCACTGACGCCATTCGCAACAAAATCCCGTCTGAAGTCACCACTGTTCACCGCCTGCTCGGCAGTCGTCCCGGTACGCGACATTTCCGGCATCACGCCGGTAATCGTTTGCCGCTGGATGTGCTGGTGGTGGATGAAGCATCGATGATCGACCTGGAGATGATGGCCAATCTGCTCGATGCGCTTCCGGCCCACGCCCGTCTTGTGCTGCTCGGTGACAAGGACCAACTGGCATCGGTGGAAGCCGGTGCCGTGCTGGGTGATCTGTGTCGCGACGCCGAGGCTGGCTGGTACAGCCCGCAGACACGCCAATGGCTGGAGGCTGTCAGCGGTGAAAGCCTGCAAGCCAGTGGCTTGCAAGAAGACACCCAAGGCAATCATCCCCTGGCCCAGCAAGTAGTGATGTTGCGCCACTCGCGGCGATTCGGCGAGGGCAGCGGTATTGGTCAGCTGGCTCGCTGGGTCAACCAGCAGCAACCTGATGAGGCTCGCAAGTTACTGGCGGCTCGAAGCCACGACGACGTGTTTTCCTTGTCTCTCAAGAACGAACAGGATCGGGCGCTGGAGCGTTTGTTGCTCGAAGGTCATGGTGAAGGGCCGCAAGGTTATCGGCATTACCTGAGTGTGCTGCGCAATCAACGGCCGGCGCTCGGCAGCCCGCTCGATGATGCGCGCTGGGCCGAATGGGCCCGGCAAGTGCTGCAAGCCTTCGACGCTTTCCAGTTGTTGTGTGCTGTGCGCAAAGGGCCGTGGGGCGTGGAAGGGTTGAACCAGCGAGTGACCGATGCGCTGCTGAAGGCTCGCCTGATCGACAGCGACCAGCAATGGTACGAAGGGCGGCCCGTGCTGATGACACGCAATGACTATGGTCTGGGCTTGATGAACGGCGACATCGGCATTGCGTTGAAACTGCCTGAACGGGATGGCCCCGACGCTGGCAACCAGGTTCTTCGAGTGGCGTTCCCACGCAACGACGGGCAGGGCGGGGTGCGTTTCGTCCTGCCAAGTCGACTCAACGACGTTGAAACCGTGTACGCCATGACCGTGCATAAATCCCAGGGCTCGGAATTCGCTCACACAGCTTTAATCCTGCCTGATGCCTTGAACCCTGTGCTCACCAAGGAACTGATCTATACCGGTATTACCCGGGCCAAGGACTGGTTCACACTGATCGAGCCGCGTTCGGGCGTATTTGAAGAAGCGGTGAGACGCAAGGTCAAACGTCTGAGCGGACTGATGCTGGAGTTGAGCGCCGATTAATCGGCGAACAACATTTCTCGACTTTCACCCATCAACAGGCGCTGATTCTGCTCAGTCACCGAGCGAATGTAATCCCATAACAGGGTGATCCGCTTGAGCTTCCTCAGGTCCTCGCGGCAGTACATCCAGAACTGGCGAGTGATGTTGATCTCTTGCGGCAGCACCGGCAGCAAACGTGGATCCTGCGCGGCAAGGAAGCATGGCAGGATCGCCAGCGAGCGCCCTTGCTGTGCGGCCACAAATTGCGCGATCACGCTGGTGCTGCGCAGATTGGCACTGGCGCCGGGCAGCACGTTCGCCAGGTACAGCAGCTCCGAGCTGAACGCCAGATCGTCGACATAACTGATGAAGGAATGCTTGCCCAAGTCTGCCGGGCGGCGGATGGCCGGCTGTTTGTCGAGGTATTGCTGGGTTGCGTACAGCTGCAGGCGGTAGTCGGTCAGCTTGCAGCACACGTAGGGTCCGTGTTCGGGGCGCTCCAGGGCGATGACGATGTCTGCTTCGCGCTTGGACAAGCTGATGAAGTGCGGCAGCGGCAGAATGTCCACCGAGATCGCCGGGTAGGCGTCGACGAAATGGCTCAACTGCGGTGTGATGAAAAAGCTGCCAAAACCTTCTGTGCAGCCCATTCGCACATGGCCGGACAACGCTACTCCGGAACCGGAAACCTGCTCGCAGGCCATGTGCAGCGTGCTTTCAATCGACTCGGCGTAACCCAGCAATCGTTGGCCTTCAGCGGTCAGGACGAAACCGCTGGTCCGGGATTTCTCGAACAATAAAGTCCCCAATGAAGCTTCCAGCGAACTGATACGCCGCGACACGGTGGTGTAGTCGACCGCCAGGCGTTTGGCGGCGGTGCTGGCTTTGCGGGTCCGGGCGACTTCAAGGAAAAACTTGAGGTCGTCCCAGTTCAACGAGCCTAAAGACGTGATGTTTTTTTGCATGATGGACCGGCTTTTATGTTCGTTCTTATTAGAAGTTTGCACATCTATACTCCAAAAACAGTCCGACAAACAATTCGCGACACACGCCTCATCTCAAGGCGACTTTCTCGCCTTGGCTCCTGAAATAAAAACAAACATCCGGAGACCCACATGAACGCTTCGCTCACGCCTACTGAAACCCCCAACGAATCAAAAACAAGTGTGCAAAAGGTCAAGCTGCTGATTGACGGCGAGTGGGTCGAATCCCAGTCCACCGAATGGCACGACATCATCAACCCGGCGACCCAACAAGTGCTGGCCAAGGTGCCGTTTGCCACCTCTGAAGAAGTCGACGCAGCGATCAGCGCCGCCCATCGTGCCTTCCAGACCTGGAAGCTGACCCCGATCGGCGCACGGATGCGCATCATGCTCAAGTTGCAGGCGCTGATTCGCGAACACTCCAAGCGTATTGCCGTTGTGCTCAGCAACGAGCAAGGCAAAACCATTGCCGACGCCGAGGGCGATATTTTCCGTGGCCTGGAAGTGGTTGAACACGCTTGCTCCATCGGCAGCCTGCAAATGGGCGAGTTCGCTGAAAACGTGGCGGGCGGTGTGGACACCTATACCCTGCGTCAACCGATCGGCGTTTGCGCCGGCATCACGCCGTTCAACTTCCCGGCGATGATTCCACTATGGATGTTCCCGATGGCCATCGCTTGCGGTAACACCTTCGTGCTCAAGCCATCCGAGCAGGACCCGATGTCGACCATGCTGCTGGTGGAACTGGCCATCGAGGCTGGCGTTCCGGCGGGCGTGCTCAACGTCGTGCACGGCGGCAAGGATGTGGTGGATGCGCTCTGCACCCACAAAGACATCAAGGCTGTTTCGTTCGTCGGTTCGACCGCGGTCGGTACTCACGTTTACGACCTGGCCGGCAAACACGGCAAACGCGTTCAATCGATGATGGGCGCGAAGAACCACGCCGTGGTGCTGCCGGATGCCAATCGTGAGCAAGCGCTGAATGCACTGGTCGGCGCCGGTTTTGGCGCGGCGGGTCAACGCTGCATGGCCACTTCCGTGGTGGTGCTGGTGGGCGCGGCCAAGCAGTGGCTGCCGGACCTGAAAGCGCTGGCGCAGAAACTGACCGTGAATGCCGGCAGCGAGCCAGGCACCGATGTCGGTCCGGTGATCTCGAAAAAAGCTAAGGCACGGATTCTCGATCTGATCGAAAGCGGCATCAAGGAAGGCGCCAAACTGGAGCTGGACGGTCGCGACATTACGGTTGCGGGTTACGAGCAAGGCAACTTTGTCGGCCCAACCCTGTTCTCCGGTGTGACCACTGACATGCAGATCTACACCCAGGAAATCTTCGGCCCGGTGCTGGTGGTGCTTGAGGTCAATACCCTCGACGAGGCCATCGCCCTGGTCAACGCCAATCCGTTCGGCAACGGCACGGGCCTGTTCACCCAGAGCGGTGCGGCGGCGCGTAAGTTCCAGACCGAAATCGACGTCGGCCAGGTCGGGATCAACATCCCGATTCCAGTGCCGGTGCCGTTCTTCAGCTTCACCGGTTCCCGTGGTTCGAAACTCGGCGACCTCGGCCCGTATGGCAAGCAAGTGGTGCAGTTCTACACTCAGACCAAGACTGTCACCAGCCGCTGGTTCGATGACGACAGTGTCAACGACGGTGTGAACACCACCATCAACTTGCGATAAGGAGCCGAACATGAAAATTGCTTTTATCGGTCTCGGCAACATGGGCGCGCCGATGGCGCGCAACCTGATCAAGGCCGGTCACGCGCTGCGCCTGGTCGATCTGAATAAAACCGTGCTGGCGGAGCTGGAGCAACTGGGCGGCAGCATCAGCGCTTCGGCCCGCGAGGCGGCGGACGGTGCGGAGCTGGTGATCACCATGCTGCCGGCGGCTGTGCACGTGCGCAGCGTTTGGCTGGGTGAGGACGGCGTGCTCGCCGGCATCGGTAAAGGCGTACCGGCCGTGGATTGCAGCACGATCGATCCGCAGACCGCGCGTGATGTCGCTACCGCTGCTGCGAAGCAGGGTGTGGCGATGGCTGATGCGCCGGTCTCCGGCGGCACGGGCGGTGCAGCCGCCGGGACGTTGACCTTCATGGTCGGCGCCACCCCGGAACTGTTCACCACCCTGCAACCGGTGCTGGCGCAGATGGGCCGCAACATCGTCCATTGCGGTGAGGTCGGTACCGGGCAAATTGCCAAGATCTGCAACAACCTGCTGCTGGGGATTTCCATGGTAGGCGTCAGTGAAGCCATGGCCCTGGGCGATGCGCTGGGTATCGACACCAAAGTGCTGGCGGGCATCATCAACAGCTCCACCGGGCGTTGCTGGAGTTCGGAGATGTACAACCCGTGGCCGGGCATTGTCGAAACGGCGCCGGCGTCGCGTGGTTATACAGGCGGTTTTGGTGCCGAATTGATGCTCAAGGATTTGGGACTGGCCACGGAAGCCGCGCGTCAGGCGCACCAACCGGTGGTGCTCGGGGCGGTGGCCCAGCAGTTGTATCAGGCGATGAGTTTGCGTGGGGAAGGCGGGAACGACTTCTCGGCGATCATCAATAGCTATCGCAAACCGCAATAGGGAACGAGCTTTTGTGGCGAGGGAGCTTGCTCCCGCTAGTTCGCGAAGCGGACCCAAATCCGGTCAGTGCGGTGTTTCAGGTAGATCGCGGTTGCCAGCTTTACGACTGCTGCGCAGCCGAGCGGGAGCAAGCTCCCTCGCCACGGGATTTGTATTGCGCTTGAAATAATCTTTAACCGGGAAATCACATTGGGTGATCTCCCGGTTTTTTGTATCAGGCAAACACGAAATATTTGCGCACGGTTTCCACCACTTCCCACGTACCTTTCATCCCCGGTTCAATCACGAAAATGTCACCGGCCCGCAGGTGGATCGGTTCTTTGCCCTCAGGGGTGATGATGCAGTAACCCTCGCGGAAATCGCAGTACTCCCACTTCACGTATTCGACGTACCACTTGCCCGGCGTGCAGATCCAGGTGCCCATGATCTTGCTGCCATCTTCGCTGGTGTAGGCGTTGAGGTTGACGGTGTGCGGGTCGCCTTCGAGTTTTTCCCATTTGCAGGCGTCGAGTACGGGCAGCGGGTGGGTGTCGCGAAGTACGGTGATCGGTGCGGTCATGATGACTCCGGGCAGTGGGTTCAAGAAACGAAGTCGAACCCTATAGCGCCCGTCCACCGGCCAGTTGTCTGTAGTCGACATTGAGCTGTCCAGAAACGCGCGGTCATCTGGTACACCCAATAAAAACGCCTCGGCATTCATCGAGTGCCGGGGCGTTTTTTATTGCAGGGTTATTCGGCCACTGGCAGGTTCCGGTGCCTGGCCATGCGTAACCGGTAGCAGCCGTAGATGAACAACACCCATACCGGCATGGCGTATACCGAAGCGCGTACCGGCGGGATCATCCAGATAACGCAGATGATCACGGCCATGAACAGCAGGCACAGGTAATTGGTGTACGGCGACCAGAACGCCTTGAAGCCTGGTACGACGCCGCGCTGAGCCATGGCCTTGCGAAACTTCAAGTGCGTCAGGCTGATCAGCGCCCAGTTGATCATCAGCGAAGCGACCACCAGGGCGAACAACAGCTCAAGCGCTTCATGCGGCGCGACGTAGTTGACCAGCACGGCCAACATGGTGATCAGCGCGGACACGCCCAGCGCGCGAATCGGAACGCCCTGCTTGTTCAACTTCATCAGCGACTTCGGTGCATCGCCCTGTTCGGCCAGGCCGAAGAGCATGCGGCTGTTGCAGTACACGCCGCTGTTGTAGACCGACAGCGCCGCAGTGAGCACCACGAAGTTGAGGATTTGCGCGGCGGTGTCGCTGCCGATCAAGGCGAAGATCTGCACAAACGGGCTGCCGCTGTAGGCATCGCCGGAAGCGCCCAGTGTTTGCAGCAGTTGATCCCACGGATACAACGACAGCAGCACGGTGAGTGCGCCGACGTAGAAGATCAGCACGCGGTAAACCACTTGGTTGATCGCCTTGGGAATGACCTTTCTCGGCTCGCTGGCTTCCGCGGCGGTGATGCCGACCAGCTCCAGGCCGCCGAAGGAAAACATGATAAACGCCATCGCCATCAGCAAACCGCTGTAGCCGTTGGGGAAGAAACCGCCGTGGTCCCACAGGTTGCTCACCGACGCTTGCGGGCCGCCAGTACCGCTGAACAACATGTAGCAGCCCAGGGCAATCATGCCGACGATGGCCACGACCTTGATGATCGCGAACCAGAACTCCATCTCACCGAAGATTTTCACGTTCAGCGTGTTGATCAGGTTGACCAGCACAAAGAACACCGCTGCGCTGACCCAGGTCGGCACTTCCGGCCACCAGAACTGTATGTATTTGCCGACCGCCGTCAGCTCGGCCATGCCCACCAGCACATACAGTACCCAGTAGTTCCAGCCGGACAGGAAACCGGCGAAGCTGCCCCAGTAATTGTGGGCAAAATGGCTGAACGAGCCGGCCACCGGTTCCTCGACAATCATCTCGCCCAACTGGCGCATGATCAGAAAGGCGATAAACCCGGCGATCGCATAGCCGAGGATCATCGACGGACCGGCGGATTTGAGCACCCCGGCGGAGCCCAGGAACAGCCCGGTGCCAATGGCTCCACCCAATGCGATCAGTTGAATATGACGATTTTTCAACCCCCGCTTGAGTGTTCCCTGTTGCAAGATTTCGTCCGCCATCTGTTTCCCTTCTGCTTGTTTTGGTCAGGCCAGGTTTGAAAGGCGCGATTTTACTCTCGGTAAGCCTTTCGCAATACAGCTGAGCATAGGGTGGATTGTTGCATTTCAAGGATTTTCGGTCTGGTTTGAGGTACGCAAGGCCTCGAACAATGCCCTGGCATACCCGGGCAGGTGGTCGAATGAGCGGCCGCATAGCAATAGTTTTCGTTGTGCCCAGTCTTCCTTCAGGGTGAAGCTTTTGAACGGTCGATCATCGGGACGGCGCTGGATCGCCGCCAGCGGCACGATTGCCAGCCCGGCGCCGTGAGCAACCATGCGCATCACTGCGTCGAAACCTTCGGCGCGGATACGGATTTGCATGCGGATACCTGCGTGCAGCGCCTGTTCTTCGAGATACACCGCCAAAGCGCTGTTGGCGGCCAGGCCCACGTAATCGTGACGCAATGTATCGCTGAAACTCGGTGATTCGACGTCGGCCAAGGGATGCCCGGGCGGCATGATCAGCACCAGCGGATCGTCGCGAAAGGGCAGGGTTTCCAGCGAGTGGGTGTCCACTGCATCGGAGACGATGCCTAGGTCGGCGGCACCCTCTCGCAAGGCGTGGGTGATGCGCGCGCTGGGGCGTTCTTGCAGGTCGATGTCGAGGTTGGGGTGGTCGCGCAGAAAGTCGGCGAGCAACTCGGGCAGGTATTCGGTGATGGCGGTGGTGTTGCACAACAAGCGCACCTGGCCTTTGACGCCTTTGGCATATTCGGCCAGGTCTTGCTGCATGTGTTCGGCCTGTTGCAGCAGGACGCGGGCGTGTTGCGCCAGGGCTTTGCCGGCAGGTGTCGGTGTTACGCCGCGACGACCCCGCTCGAGGAAATCAGTGCCGAGGGACGATTCCATCGCGCGGATTCGTGCGCTTGCCGCGGCCAGCGACAGGTGGCTGCGAGCGGCGCCGGCGGTGATGTTGCCGGTGTCGAGGATGTTCAGGTAAAGGCGTAGGTCGGTGAGGTCGAAGTGCATGGCGGCAGGCTCTGAAAGTGTGGTGTCTGGGAGGGCGCCATCGCTAGCAGGCTAGCTCCCACAGTGGACCGAGTTCTCCCATGGTGCATGCGATCAAATGTAGGAGCGAGCCTGCTCGCGATAAGGCCGGTCGCCTTTACTCAATCATCAGCCTCTTGCTTGGGAATAGGCACCCTCAGTATATGGCAGATTTTCAACCGGCCAATCCGGGCTCACCATAGCCCCATGAATACATTCGCCTCGTTCTACCAAAATCTCGGCTTGACCCTGTCATTGTTGGTTATCACCACCTTCCTGCTGGCCGGCATGATCAAAGGTGTCATCGGTCTTGGCCTGCCGACTATTGCCATGGGCTTGCTCGGTCTGGCTATGGCGCCGTCACAGGCTGCCGCACTGTTGATCATTCCTGCGACCCTGACCAACATCTGGCAACTGGCTTTCGGCGGACATCTGCGTGGGTTGATCAAACGGCTGTGGCCGATGCTGCTGGCGATTTTCATTGGCACCGGCGCGGGCACGCTGTGGATCGGCATGGCAGGAGGGCACTGGGTGGTGCGCGGTTTGGGGGCGGCGTTGTTGCTCTATGCGTTGAGCGGTTTGTTCCTGCCGACCTTGCGTGTAGGCGCAAGCAGTGAGCGCTGGCTAGGCCCGCTGTGCGGCGTGCTGACAGGCGTTATTACCTCGGCCACCGGCGTGTTCGTGATTCCGGCAGTGCCGTATATGCAGGCGCTGGGCTTGAGCAAGGATGAGCTGGTTCAGGCGATGGGCCTGTCGTTCACCGTGTCGACGCTCGCCTTGGCCGCCGGGCTGTTATGGCGCGGCGCCCTCGGTGGTGGTGAGTTGAGTGCATCGTTGCTGGCGCTGATTCCGGCCGTGTTGGGCATGCTGTTCGGGCAATGGCTGAGGCAACGGATCAGCGCCGTGTTGTTCAAGCGCGTGTTCTTTATTGGCCTCGGCTTACTCGGCGGTCATTTGTTGATCAACGGCTAGCGGACGACGGGCTGATCATTTTAATGGCGCGGATTTCGAAATCCCGTTCCAGGTATTCATCACGTTGTTCGAGGAATTGCTTCATGTGTGGCAGGTTCGAGTGCACGTCGAGGTGTTCCTGGGACTGCCAGATCTCGTAGAAGATAAACAGCGTCGGGTCCTGCTTGTCGCGCAGCATGTGGTATTCGATGCAGCCGGGTTCGGCGCGACTGGCTTCTACATAGCCGCTGAAAAATGCTTCAAAGGCGTCGGATTTTTCCGGGCGGGTCTTGGCGTGCAGGATGAAGCCTTGCAGTTCACTCATCAGAAAACTCTCCTCAAGTCAGAATCGGCGCCAGTTTAAGGCAACAATCAACGGTTGATTCGTGCGTGTGGGTCAAATGAGATTTGTGAAATGGGCGCTTACTCCGCGCGAGGCGGATCGTTACTCTGCCGCCATCCAATTCCTGACCCTTCCCGAGACCTCCCATGAAAAAAGTTCGGTTACTCAATGGCGGCAAAAAATTCGCCCACTCTGATGGCCGCTACAACACCACGCTGCATGAAGCCGCGCTGAGCGTGCTGGATCGCGGCGGTATCGATGTCAAAGCCACGTTCATCGACGAGGGATACGACGTCGCTGAAGAAGTCGCCAAGTTCCTCTGGGCTGACGTGATCATTTACCAGATGCCCGGCTGGTGGATGGGCGCGCCATGGACCGTGAAGAAGTACATCGACGAAGTCTTCACCGAAGGTCACGGCAGCCTCTACGCCAGCGATGGCCGCACCCGTTCCGACGCCTCGCAGAAGTACGGCAGTGGCGGTCTGGTACAGGGCAAGCAATACATGCTGTCGTTGACCTGGAATGCGCCGCAGCAGGCGTTCGACGATCCGACAGATTTCTTCGAAGGCAAGGGCGTGGACGCCGTGTATTTCCCGTTTCACAAGGCCAACGAGTTCCTCGGCATGACCGGTTTGCCGACGTTCCTTTGCGTGGACGTGATGAAACGCCCGAACATCGAAGGTGATGTGGCGCGTTATGAGCAACATTTGGCCGAGGTGTTTGGCCTGAAGGTGTAAGCCTCCGCTACTATCGATATCTGAAGCGGACACTGACCTGTGGCGAGGGAGCTTGCTCCCGCTCGGCGGCGAAGCCGTCGTAAAACCGGTAAACGCGGTGCAGCTGAGTGACCGTGTTCACCTGTTTTGAGTCCGCTTCGCGCACCAGCGGGAGCAAGCTCCCTCGCCACAATGGATCCTCCACACAGGTGAGCAGGACTATCGATAAGGGAAACACGTGAAAGCCAGATCCGATGAGTTGCAGATTTTCGTCTGCGTGATCGAATGCGGGTCGATTTCCGCGGCCGCCGAGCAGGTCGGGCAGACGCCGTCGGCGGTCAGTCGCACGTTATCGCGGCTGGAGGCCAAACTCGATACCACGTTGATCAACCGCACCACCCGGCGAATGGACCTGACCGAGGAGGGCAAGTATTTCTTCGAGCACGCCAAGCTGATTCTCGATCAGATGGACGAGCTCGAAGAGCGCTTGTCCTCGCGTCAGCAAACGCCGTCCGGACGCTTGCGCATCAACGCCGCGTCGCCGTTCATGCTGCACGCCATCGTGCCGTACATCGATGAGTTCCGCCGGCTCTATCCCGACATCCAGCTCGAACTCAACAGCAACGACCTGATCATCGACCTGCTTGAACAAAGCACCGACATTGCCATCCGTATCGGCACACTCGCCGACTCGACCCTGCACGCTCGTTCCCTGGGTTGCAGCCCACTGCACATCGTCGCCAGCCCGGCGTACCTGGAAAAACACGGCACGCCGATGGCGGTCGCTGATCTGTCCAACCACACGCTGTTGGGATTCACCCAAAACGAAGGCCTCAACCAATGGCCGCTGCGCTACGTGCATGGCGATCGCTGGCCGATCCAGGCTTCCCTCAGCGCCTCCAGCGGCGAGACCATCCGTCATCTCGCACTGGAAGGCCAGGGCATCGCCAGCCTGTCGCATTACATGACCATCGAGGACATTCGTGCCGGACGCTTGAAAGTCTTGCTGGGCGAATTCAACAGCGGTTATCGCCAGCCGATCAACGCGGTGTACTACCGCAACTCGCAGTTGGCCTTGCGCATCCAGTGTTTCCTCGACTTCATCCAGAGCAAATTGGCGGTTTATGCTTCAACGAATTTCAGCGACTGATTCGTGATTCCTGCGCAAGAGTGAATTGGGTCAGCGGGGATTTTTCGCCAGTGATCGCTGCTTGATACTCGTTGCATCACTTATCAACGCAGGGAGTTTCTCCATGAACGTATTCGTTACCGGTGCTGCCGGTTTTATCGGCGGTTCCATCGCCACGGGCCTGATCAAGGCCGGTCATAACGTTACCGGTCTGGTGCGCAACACCGAACAGGCGGATGAATTGAAAGCGCTGGGCATCACACCCGTGGTCGGCACGCTGGATGACAGCGCGCTATTGGCCGAACAGGCGCGGGCCGCCGACGCCGTGATCAACGCCGCCAGCAGCGACCATCGCGGTGCAGTGGAAGCCTTGCTCGATGCCCTGCGCGGCTCCAACAAAGTGTTCCTGCACACCAGCGGTTCGAGCATCGTCGGTGATGCTTCTGGCGGTCAGGCCAGCGACGTTATCTACGTCGAGGACAACCTGCCGGAACCGACCGTGGACAAGGCCGCACGCGTGGCCATCGACAACCTGATCCTCGCTGCGGCGAAGGACGGCGTGAACTCGGCAGTGATCTGCAACACGCTGATCTACGGCCACAGCCTGGGCGTCAATCGCGACAGCGTGCAATTGCCACGCTTGCTGAAACAGGCGCGCAAAAGCGGTGTGGTCCGGCATGTCGGCACTGGGCAGAACATCTGGTCCAACGTGCACATCGAAGACGTGGTGTCGTTGTATTTGCTGGCGCTGACCAAAAACATTCCGGGTACGTTCTACTTTGTTGAAAGCGGCGAAGCGTCGTTTATCGACATGACCACGGCGATGGCCGAGGCGTTGAATCTGGGCAAGCCACAAGACTGGCCGCTGAAGGATGCTGAAGCAGAGTGGGGTTATGAAATGGCCAATTATGGCCTGGGCTCCAATAGCCGGGTTCGCGGCAAGCATGCGCGGGAGTTGCTGGGTTGGGTGCCGAAGCGTACGTCGGTGGTGGATTGGATTCGTCACGAGATGGTGTGAGTTCGCTTTAGACCGCGTCATCCTTCATCGCTGGCAAGCCAGCTCCCACAGGTATTGTGTCGTTCACTGAATGGGCGAACGACGCAGAACCTGTGGGAGCGAGGCTTGCCCGCGATGGCATTTCCGAAGTCGCATAAACTGGCCGGGCCGCCCTCGATTCCGTAACATCCGCAAACTCTTTTTCGCTATTCCCTGCACGCGGTCCCCCATGAAACCAAAACACCTACGCGCCGATGCCCTCGCTGGCCTCACGACGTCTTTTGCCCTGTTGCCCGAATGCATTGCTTTTGCACTGGTGGCGCACCTCAATCCGCTGATGGGGCTGTATGGCGCGTTCATCATTTGCACCTTGACCGCGCTGTTCGGCGGCCGGCCGGGCATGGTGTCCGGTGCCGCCGGGTCGATGGCGGTGGTGATTGTCGCGCTGGTGGTGCAGCACGGTGTGCAGTACCTGCTGGCGACGGTGCTGCTGGGCGGGTTGATCATGGCGGCGTTCGGCCTGCTGCGGCTGGGCAAACTGGTGCGCATGGTGCCGCACCCGGTGATGCTCGGGTTCGTCAACGGTCTGGCGATCATCATTGCCCTGGCGCAACTGGAGCACTTCAAGAGTGGCGAGACCTGGCTGAGCGGTAAGCCGCTGTACATGATGATCGGGCTGGTCGCGGTGACAATGGCGATTGTCTACGTGCTGCCTCGTCTGACCCGCGCCATTCCGCCAGCCCTGGTGGCGATTCTCGGTGTGGGACTGGCGGTTTATCTGCTCGGCCTGCCGACGCGTACCCTCGGCGACATGGCGCATATCGCGGGCGGCTTGCCGACCGTTGCCTTGCCGGACATTCCCTGGAACCTGGACACCCTGCGCATCATCGCGCCTTACGCGATTTTGATGGCGATGGTGGGTCTACTCGAAACCCTGCTGACCCTCAACCTCACCGACGAAATCACCGAAAGCCGCGGTTACCCGGATCGCGAGTGCGTGGCGCTGGGTGCGGCCAACGTGGTGTCCGGTCTGTTCGGCGGCATGGGCGGTTGCGCGATGATCGGGCAAACCGTGATCAACCTCAGTTCCGGTGGCCGAGGCCGGTTGTCCGGCGTGGTGGCCGGGGTGGCTATTCTGCTGTTCATCCTGTTCCTGTCGCCGTTGATCGAGCGCATTCCGTTGGCTGCGCTGGTCGGCGTGATGTTCGTGGTCTCGCAGCAGACGTTTGCCTGGGCTTCGCTGCGGGTGCTGAACAAGGTGCCGCTGAACGATGTGCTGGTGATCATCGCGGTGACGGTGATTACCGTGTTCACCGACCTGGCCACGGCGGTGCTGTGCGGGATCATCATTGCGGCGCTCAACTTCGCCTGGCAGCAGGCTCGGCAGTTGTACGCCGACAGCCATCTGGAAAGCGACGGCAGCAAGCTTTACCGCGTTCACGGCACGTTGTTTTTTGCCTCGACCACGCCGTTTCTGAATCAATTCGATACGGCCAACGACCCGGCGCACGTGACGCTGGATTGTCGTCATCTGAGCTTCGTCGATTATTCCGCCATCGCTGCGCTGGATACCCTGCGCGAGCGCTACACCAAGGCCGGAAAACATCTGCGGGTGTTGGGTCTTTCCGAGCGTTGCAAGAAGCTGCTCAAACGCGCGCGTGTGCATCACGACTGACGGCTAAACCGGCTGGCGGCGATGAAAATTCGCCGCCCCGATTTTCATTATTCGCGACACGACATATCCGTGAGCGACACTTCTTACCTCTGTACGAAAATTACTTTCACCTCGTTTGAATATCGCGTCTCGAAATGTTTTAAGAGTTTCACAAAACTTTCGACGTGACCCTCTCGAGGAGTACCGCATGACCCTGTCCTTCGGCTATTGGCTGCTGGTGTACGCCGCCATCGCCATCATTGCTTTGATCGTTCTGATCGCCCGTTATCGGCTTAATCCGTTCATTGTCATCACCCTGATTTCCATCGGCCTGGCGTTGGTGGCGGGGATGCCGCCGTCCGGCGTGGTCGGGGCGTATGAGGCGGGCGTCGGCAAGACCCTGGGGCACATTGCGCTGGTGGTGGCGCTGGGCACGATGCTCGGCAAGATGATGGCCGAGTCCGGCGGCGCCGAGCAGGTGGCGCGGACCTTGATCGACCGCTTCGGCGAGAAGAACGCCCATTGGGCGATGGTGTGCATCGCCTTTCTGGTGGGGCTGCCGTTGTTCTTCGAGGTCGGTTTCGTGTTGCTGGTGCCGATCGCGTTCACCGTGGCGCGCCGGGTTGGCGTGTCGATCCTGATGGTCGGCTTGCCGATGGTCGCGGGTTTGTCCGTGGTGCATGCGCTGGTGCCGCCACACCCGGCGGCGATGCTGGCGGTGCAGGTGTATCAGGCGTCGGTGGGGCAGACTTTGCTGTACGCGATTCTGATCGGCATTCCGACCGCGATCATCGCCGGTCCCTTGTACGCCAAGTTCATCGTGCCGCGCATTCAGTTGCCGGCGGAAAACCCGCTGGAAAAGCAGTTCCTCGAACGCGAACCGCGCGATAGCCTGCCGAGTTTCGGCCTGACCATGGCGACAATCCTGTTGCCGGTGGTGCTGATGCTGATCGGCGGCTGGGCTAACCTGATTTCCACACCGGGTACGGGTTTCAACCAGTTCCTGCTGTTCATCGGCAACTCGGTGATTGCGCTGCTGCTGGCGACTTTGCTGAGCTTCTGGACCCTCGGCCTGGCCCAGGGTTTCAACCGCGAATCGATCCTGAAATTCACCAACGAATGCCTGGCGCCGACCGCCAGCATTACCTTGCTGGTGGGCGCTGGCGGCGGTCTGAACCGGATTCTGGTAGACGCTGGCGTCACCGACCAGATCGTCGGCCTGGCCCACGAATTCCACTTGTCGCCGCTGTTGATGGGGTGGTTGTTCGCCGCGCTGATGCGCATCGCCACCGGTTCCGCCACCGTGGCCATGACCACCGCCTCGGGCGTGGTCGCGCCGGTGGCCATTGGTCTGGGTTATCCGCATCCGGAATTGTTGGTGCTGGCGACGGGGGCAGGGTCGGTGATTTTTTCTCACGTCAACGACGGTGGCTTCTGGTTGATCAAGGAATACTTCAACATGACAGTCACCCAGACCTTCAAGACCTGGACGGTGCTAGAGACGCTGATCTCGCTCGTCGCTTTCGGCCTGACCGTTGGCCTTTCTTATCTGATTTAACCGGAGCCGCCCGCCATGGACATCCTCTACCAGATCCGCGCTCGCCAGGATTCCTTCAGTGCCGGTGAAGGACGCATCGCCCGGCTGATGCTCGACGACGTAGGGTTTGCCGCATCCGCCAGCCTCGATGAGCTGGCGCAGCGGGCGGAAGTCAGCACCGCGACGCTGTCGCGTTTTGCCCGCACGGTGGGCTGTCGCGACTTGCGCGACTTGCGTTTGCAGCTGGCCCAGGCCAGCGGAGTCGGCAGCCGTTTTCTCGACCCGGCGGGGACACCGGATCAGTCGGCGTTTTATGGGCAGATCGTCGGCGATATCGAGTCGACCCTGCGTCAGCATTTGTCGGCCTTCGACGAGTCGCGCTTCGCCGATGCGGTGAAACTGCTGGGCAAGGCACGGATGATTCATGCCTTCGGCATGGGCGGGTGCTCGACCTTGTGCAGCGATGAATTGCAGGTGCGCCTGGTGCGCCTCGGCTATCCGATTGCGGTGTGCCATGACGCGGTGATGATGCGCATCACCGCTTCCAGCCTCAGCGCCGAACACGTGGTGATTGTCTGCTCGTTGACCGGCATCACCCCCGAGTTGCTGGAAACGGTGGAACTGGCGCGCAGCTACGGCGCGCGCATTCTGACGATCACCCGGGCTGATTCGCCGCTGGCGCAACTGGCCGACATCGTGCTGCCGCTGCAAAGCGCCGAAACCTCGTTCATCTACAAACCGACGGCGGCGCGCTACGGCATGTTGCTCGCCATCGACGTGCTTGCCACCGAGCTGGCACTGGCCAATCCTGAAGACAATCAAGAACGTCTGCGGCGGATCAAACTCGCCCTGGACGATTACCGCGGCGGCGATGATCACTTGCCGCTGGGAGACTGACATGATGTACGACACGCTGATCCGCAACGCCCTGATCATCGACGGCAGTAACACCCCCGGCTACCCCGCCGACGTGGCGATTCTGAACGGTCGCATCGAGCGCATCGGTGATTTGCGCGAGGCTCGCGCGAGGGAGGAAATCGACGCCGCCGGCCACGTGCTGGCGCCGGGTTTCATCGACGTGCACACCCACGACGACACGGTGGTGATCCGCCAGCCGCAGATGTTGCCCAAGCTCAGCCAGGGCGTGACCACGGTGATCGTCGGCAACTGCGGCATCAGCGCGTCACCGGTGAGTTTGCGCGGTGATCCGCCGGACCCGATGAACCTGCTGGGCACCCGTGCTGCGTTTGATTATCCGACGTTCAGCGATTACCGAGCGGCCGTCGAAGCGGCGAACACAACGCTCAATGTCGCTGCATTGGTCGGGCATACCGCGCTGCGCAGTAATCACCTCGACGATCTGTTTCGCACCGCCAGCGCTGATGAAATCGCCGCGATGCGTGAGCAACTGCGTGAGAGTCTCGAAGCCGGCGCGCTGGGCTTATCGACGGGTCTTGCCTACGCCAGCGCTTTCTCGGCGTCCACTGACGAAGTCATGCAACTGACCGAAGAGCTGACCGCATTCGGTGCGGTCTACACCACCCATTTGCGCAGCGAGTTCGAACCGGTGCTGGAGGCCATGGACGAGGCGTTCCAGATCGGCCGCCATGCGAAATCCCCAGTGATCATTTCCCACCTCAAATGTGCCGGGGCCGGTAATTGGGGACGTAGTCCGCAGCTGCTGGCGTCCCTCGAACAGGCGGCACAAACCCACCCGGTGGGCTGCGATTGCTATCCCTATGCGGCGAGTTCTTCGACGCTTGATCTCAAGCAGGTCACCGACGCCCATCGCATCACCATCACCTGGTCGACGCCGCACCCGGAAATGGGCGGCCGCGACCTGATGGACATCGCCGCCGAGTGGAACGTCTCGTTGCTCGACGCGGCCCGCCAACTGCAACCGGCCGGCGCGGTGTATTACGGGATGGACGAGGCCGATGTACGACGAATCCTCGCGCACCCGTTGTCGATGGTTGGCTCCGATGGTCTGCCGGAAGATCCGTTTCCGCACCCGCGCTTGTGGGGCGCGTTCCCGCGAGTGCTCGGACATTTCAGCCGTGACGTAGGACTGTTTCCCTTGCACACCGCCGTGCACAAAATGACTGGCCTGTCGGCGTCGCGATTCGGCCTGAAGGAGCGGGGCGAAATCCGCGAAGGGCATTGGGCGGACCTGGTGCTGTTCGATCCGGCGACCATTCGTGATGTGGCCGACTTCAATGATCCGCAACAGGCTGCCGAGGGCGTCGAAGGGGTTTGGGTCAACGGTGTGCTGAGTTATCGCGACGGTCAGGCGAACGGGCGTCGGGAAGGGCGGTTTCTGGCGCGGGAAGGGGATTTGCGCGACGGGTTTCAGTAACGATTTGGGGGGCGCGTCACAGTGATGGCATATTGAGATTAAAGAATGCCATCCCTAAGCCGAACTGCTGACGTACAGCCCGGCTACACTGTGGGCAATTTCTGTCTGGGAGCAATTTGATGAGCTTCGGCAAAACCACTCCGATCCTGCGCATCTTCGATGAAATCAAGGCTGTTGAATTCTACGTCGACTTCCTCGGTTTCAAGATCGACTGGCAGCACCGCTTCGAAGCCAATTTCCCGCTGTACCTGCAAGTCTCTCGCGGCGAATGCGTGCTGCATTTGTCCGAACACCATGGCGACGCCACACCAGGCTCGGCCCTGCGCATCGAGACTAATGAACTGGAAACCTTCCAGCAGCAACTGCTGGCCAAGGAATACCCGTTCGCCCGCCCGCAGATCCAGGCGATGCCGTGGGGCAGCCAGGATATGACGATTGCTGATCCGTTTGGCAATCGGTTGGTGTTTACCAATGCGATTAGTGTTTGAGGCCGTTCGGAAAAGTGACGCGTTTTAGCGCGGCCTGATGTGCTAGCTTGCTATCAACGATTTCATTGATTGCAGGAGGCATCATGGCCAGTATCACGATCAGAAACCTCGACGATCAAATTAAAGAGCAGCTGAGAATTGCAGCTGCTCACAACGGGCATTCCATGGAAGAGGAAGCTCGTCTTATCCTGGGTAGGGCGTTAGCCTCCGTCGACCGTTCGGGAGGGCTTGGCAGCAGAATCCGTACCCGGTTCAGCGCATGTGGCGGGGTCGATCTCGATCTGCCTTCTCGGCATGAGAAAGCGAGTGCGGTGGACTTCTCGGAATGATAGTGCTCGATACCAATGTGCTTTCGGAATTCATGCGGGTCGAGCCTGACAATCAGGTTCTTGCTTGGGTAGATGCGCAGCCAGCGATGGAGCTGGCAATAAGTGCCGTTACCGTGGCAGAAATTCTTCATGGCATCGCGCGCCTCCCTTCTGGCAAGCGCAAACAAAAACTTGAATCACATGCTATGGCAATGTTTGAAGAAGACTTTGCCGGACGGATTTTGCCTTTTGATGTTCATGCCGCAGTCGAATACGCGACGCTGGTGGCGGCTTGTGAAGCCAAGGGGCGGACCGCGTCGATGGCTGATGCGCAGATTGCCGCCGTTTGCCGAGTCCACGGAGCTCCGATTGCCACCCGTAACGTGCGGGACTTCGAGTTTTCAGGGATGGAAGTGATCAATCCGTGGGAAGCTTAATGCCTTCATTGCAAGACCGATCGCCATCGCGAGCAGGCTCGCTTGTATGTTTAGACTTGAAGGGGTGGGCGGGACTAAAAGCTCGATTCCGACTCTAGCCAGTACGGACCGTGGGAGACTTCTCGTCCCGCCCTTTCTACCCGAAGCGCCGATAAGGAATTCATCG
>NZ_JAGYGD010000053.1:0-28132 GCF_019947275.1 Pseudomonas sp. GL-RE-29 | reverse complement strand
CCTACGGGTTTGTGGTGTGGCGTGATCAAGCCCCCAACGTCAACCCATTCGCCGGCAACGGCAAAGCGGTTTTATAACGCACCTGCTTGAGCGCAAAACTCGAGCGGATGTTCGCCACTCCCGGGACCTTGGTCAGAAAGTCCATCATGAAGCGCTCCAGCGACTGAATGGTCGGCACCAGCACACGGATCAAATAGTCCGGGTCGCCAGCCATCAAATAGCACTCCATCACTTCCGGGCGATCCGAGATCGCCTCTTCGAAATGCTGCAATGCCTCCTCCACCTGTTTTTCCAGGCTGACGTGGATGAACACGTTGACGTGCAAACCCAACAGATCCGCATCCAGAAGGGTCACTTGCTCGCGAATCAGCCCCAATTCCTCCATCGCCTTGACCCGGTTGAAGCACGGTGTTGGCGAGAGGTTGACCGAGCGAGCCAGGTCAGCATTGGTGATCCGCGCGTTCTCCTGAAGGCTGTTGAGAATGCCGATATCGGTACGGTCCAGTTTGCGCATGAGACAAAACCACCTGTTTTTTATGTTTATGCAGATTTTTTATCTGCAAATGATCTTGAGCGCAATGAAACAGAGAGAAATATTCTTCTTGGCCGGGCCTATGATTGTTGTAGGACAAGATTTCTTCCACAGAACGAAATCTGTCAGCTCACTACAAGAAATTCACAAGATCGAGCGTAGAAGCCATGACCCAAGCGTACGAACCGCTTCGCCTGCACGTACCCGAACCCTCGGGCCGTCCCGGCTGTAAAACCGACTTCTCCTACCTGCACCTGACCGATGCCGGCACGGTGCGCAAACCCCCAGTTGACGTTGAACCGTCCGACACCGCCGACCTGGCCAAGGGCCTGATCCGCGTGCTCGACGATCAGGGCAATGCTCTGGGTCCATGGGCTGAAAACGTGCCGGTCGAGATCCTGCGCAAAGGCATGCGCGCCATGCTCAAGACGCGGATCTACGACAACCGCATGGTGGTCGCCCAGCGCCAGAAGAAGATGTCGTTCTACATGCAGAGCCTCGGCGAGGAAGCCATCGGCAGCGCCCAGGCCCTGGCCCTGAACATCGACGACATGTGCTTCCCGACCTACCGCCAGCAAAGCATCCTGATGGCCCGCGAAGTACCGCTGGTGGACCTGATCTGCCAACTGCTGTCCAACGAGCGCGATCCGCTCAAGGGACGCCAGTTGCCGATCATGTACTCGGTGAAAGACGCCGGTTTCTTCACCATTTCCGGCAACCTCGCCACACAATTTGTCCAGGCCGTCGGCTGGGCCATGGCCTCGGCAATCAAAGGCGAC
Source organism: Pseudomonas sp. GL-RE-29 (assembly GCF_019947275.1). NCBI lineage: Bacteria > Pseudomonadati > Pseudomonadota > Gammaproteobacteria > Pseudomonadales > Pseudomonadaceae > Pseudomonas > Pseudomonas sp. GL-RE-29. The sequence goes on along the minus strand of NZ_JAGYGD010000053.1, from coordinate 26,821 downwards.
ACCAAAATCGCCTCGGCGTGGATTGGCGACGGCGCCACCGCTGAATCAGACTTCCACACTGCCCTGACCTTCGCCCACGTGTACCGCGCACCGGTGATCCTCAACGTGGTCAACAACCAGTGGGCGATCTCGACCTTCCAGGCAATTGCCGGTGGCGAAGCAACCACCTTCGCCGGTCGTGGCGTCGGTTGCGGCATTGCCTCCCTTCGGGTTGATGGCAACGATTTCTACGCGGTCTATGCCGCTTCTGCCTGGGCCGCCGAACGCGCCCGCCGCAACCTGGGTCCGACCATGATCGAATGGGTCACCTACCGCGCGGGTCCGCACTCGACTTCCGATGACCCGTCCAAATACCGTCCTGCCGACGACTGGAGCCACTTCCCGTTGGGCGACCCGATCGCGCGCCTCAAGCAGCACCTGATCAAGGTCGGCCAGTGGTCCGAAGAGGAACACACCGCCGTCAGCGCCGAACTGGAAGCTGAAGTGATCGCCGCGCAGAAAGAAGCTGAAAAATTCGGCACCCTCGCCGGTGGCCAGATTCCAAGCGCCGCGACCATGTTCGAAGACGTCTACAAAGAGATGCCGGAGCACTTGAAGCGCCAGCGTCAAGAGCTGGGGATCTGACATGAACGATCACAACAACAATATTCAGTTGGACACCGCCATGACCACGACCACCATGACCATGATCCAGGCCCTGCGCTCGGCCATGGATGTGATGCTTGAGCGTGACGACAACGTCGTGGTCTTCGGCCAGGACGTCGGCTACTTCGGCGGCGTGTTCCGCTGCACCGAAGGGCTGCAAGCCAAGTACGGCACCTCGCGGGTGTTCGACGCGCCGATCTCTGAAAGCGGTATCGTCGGCACCGCCGTGGGCATGGGCGCCTACGGTCTGCGCCCGGTGGTGGAAATCCAGTTCGCCGACTACGTGTACCCGGCCTACGACCAGATCATTTCCGAAGCTGCGCGCCTGCGTTATCGCTCGGCGGGTGAATTCACCGCGCCGATGACCCTGCGCATGCCCTGCGGCGGCGGCATCTACGGCGGCCAGACCCACAGCCAGAGCATCGAGGCGCTCTTCACTCAGGTATGCGGTCTGCGCACCGTCATGCCGTCCAACCCCTACGACGCCAAAGGCCTGTTGATCGCCTCCATCGAAAACGATGACCCGGTGATCTTCCTGGAGCCTAAACGGCTGTACAACGGCCCTTTCGACGGCCACCACGAGCGCCCGGTTACCCCATGGTCGAAACACCCCGCTGCACAGGTTCCGGACGGTTACTACACCGTACCGCTGGACGTTGCCGCGATCGCCCGTCCGGGCAAGGACGTGACCATCCTGACCTACGGCACCACCGTTTACGTGTCGCAAGTCGCCGCTGAAGAAAGCGGTATCGATGCCGAAGTCATCGACCTGCGCAGCCTGTGGCCACTGGACCTGGAAACCATCACCAAATCGGTGAAGAAAACCGGACGTTGCGTGATCGTTCACGAAGCCACCCGCACTTGCGGCTTCGGCGCCGAACTGACGGCGCTGGTGCAAGAGCACTGCTTCCACTACCTGGAAGCGCCGATCGAACGCGTCACCGGATGGGACACCCCCTACCCGCACGCGCAAGAGTGGGCGTATTTCCCAGGGCCGTCCCGAGTGGGCGCGGCGTTGAAACGGGTCATGGAGGTCTGAATGGGCACGCACGTTATTAAAATGCCGGACATTGGTGAAGGCATTGCAGAAGTTGAATTGTCGGTATGGCACGTCAAGGTCGGCGACATGGTTGTCGAGGATCAGGTGCTGGCCGATGTCATGACCGACAAAGCGATGGTCGACATTCCATCGCCGGTGCATGGCAAAGTCATCGCCCTCGGCGGACAGCCGGGCGAAGTCATGGCGGTTGGCAGTGTGCTGATCAGCATTGAAGTCGAAGGCGCGGGCAACGTTAAAGAATCGGCTCAGCCGGCGGTTGCTGTTAAAGAAGCACCGGTTGCAGCGCCTGAAGTTGAACCTGTCGTGCAAAGCAAACCAGTCGCTGCCGCAGCACCACGCCCGGCCGTGTGCCAAGGCCCGATGGTTGCCCGCGAAGCCGATGAGCGTCCGCTGGCCTCCCCGGCTGTGCGCAAGCATGCGCTGGACCTCGGCATTCAGTTGCGCCTGGTACGTGGCACAGGCCCGGCCGGTCGTGTATTGCACGAAGACCTTGATGCCTATCTGGCCCAGGGTCAGTCGAACGCCTCGGCACCTGTCGCCGCCGCGTACGCCCAGCGTAACGACGAAGAACAGATCCCGGTAATCGGCATGCGCCGCAAGATCGCCCAGCGCATGCAGGACGCTACCCAGCGCGCCGCCCACTTCAGCTACGTCGAAGAAATCGATGTGACGGCGGTGGAAGAACTGCGCGCCCACCTGAACGAAAAACACGGCGCGACTCGCGGCAAGTTGACCTTGCTGCCATTCCTGGTTCGCGCCCTGGTCGTTGCCCTGCGTGACTTCCCGCAGATCAACGCCCGTTACGACGACGAAGCCCAGGTCATCACCCGCCTCGGCGCGGTGCATGTCGGCATCGCCACCCAGGCGGATATCGGTTTGATGGTGCCGGTGGTGCGTCACGCCGAAGCCCGCAGCTTGTGGGACAGCGCTCAGGAAATCTCCCGTTTGGCCACCGCTGCCCGTAACGGCAAGGCCAGCCGCGATGAGTTGTCCGGCTCGTCTATCACCTTGACCAGCCTCGGCGCGTTGGGCGGCATCGTCAGCACGCCAGTGCTGAATCTGCCGGAAGTGGCGATTGTTGGCGTGAACAAAATCGTCGAACGCCCGATGGTCGTCAAAGGCCAGATCGTGATTCGCAAGATGATGAACCTCTCCAGCTCCTTCGATCACCGCGTGGTCGACGGCATGGACGCGGCGCAATTCATCCAGGCCGTCCGTGGCCTGCTCGAACAACCCGCCACCTTGTTTGTGGACTGATTTTTGTTGGAGAGCAGCATGCAAACTCTGAACACCACATTGCTGATCATCGGCGGCGGTCCCGGCGGTTACGTAACGGCCATCCGTGCCGGGCAACTGGGCATTGCGACCATTCTGGTGGAAGGCCAGTCGTTGGGCGGCACCTGCCTGAACATCGGCTGCATTCCGTCCAAGGCACTGATTCACGTCGCTGAGCAGTTCCACCAGACGCAGCACCACAGCCAGCACTCGGCGTTGGGCATCAGCGTGTCGGCGCCAACCCTCGATATCAGCAAGAGCGTCGAGTGGAAGGATGGCATCGTTGATCGCCTGACCACCGGCGTTGCGGCGTTGCTGAAAAAGAACAAGGTCCAGGTCATTCAAGGCTGGGCCAAGGTAGTCGATGGCAAAACCGTCGACGTTGGCGACACGCGCATCCAGTGCGAGCACCTGGTGCTGGCCACCGGGTCGAAAAGCGTGAATTTGCCAATGTTGCCGATTGGCGGACCGATCATCTCCTCTACCGAAGCGCTGGCGCCGACTTCCGTGCCAAAACGACTGATCGTGGTGGGGGGTGGTTACATTGGTCTGGAGCTGGGTATTGCCTATCGCAAACTCGGCGCAGATGTCAGCGTGGTCGAGGCTCAGGAGCGCATCCTTCCTGCCTACGACGCCGAACTGACCCAGCCCGTGCACGACGAACTGAAAAAACTCGGCGTGAAGCTTTACTTGAAACACAGCGTGCAAGGCTTTGATTCTGCTAACAATACCTTGCAGGTTTTGGAGCCAGGTGGCGAGACCCTGAACCTGGAAACCGATCAGGTCCTGGTGGCCGTTGGTCGTAAACCAAACACCCTGGGCTGGAACCTCGAGGCGCTGAATCTGGACATGAACGGTTCGTCGATCAAGATCGACAACCGCTGCCAGACCAGCATGCGCAACGTCTACGCCATCGGTGACCTGAGTGGCGAACCGATGCTCGCGCATCGGGCCATGGCCCAAGGTGAAATGGTCGCCGAGCTGATCAGCGGCAAGTCCCGCGAATTCAACCCGACCGCCATTGCCGCGGTGTGCTTCACCGATCCGGAACTGGTGGTGGTCGGCCAGACTCCAGACGAAGCCAAGGCTGCCGGGCTGGACTGCATCGTCTCCAGCTTCCCGTTCGCCGCCAATGGTCGGGCGATGACCCTGGAATCGAAAAGCGGCTTCGTACGCGTAGTCGCTCGTCGGGATAATCATGTGATTGTCGGCTGGCAGGCGGTCGGTGTCGGGGTGTCAGAGCTGTCCACGGCGTTCGCGCAAAGCCTGGAGATGGGCGCGCGGCTGGAAGACATTGGCGGCACCATCCATGCGCATCCGACGCTCGGCGAGGCTGTGCAGGAAGCGGCACTGCGGGCATTGGGCCACGCGTTGCACCTGTAAATACGATCAACTGTGGCGAGGGAGCTTGCTCCCGCTGGGCTGCGAAGCGGCCCCAAACCCTGCCGCCACCGTGCATTTGCTGCACCGCGGTGTCTGGTTTTACCAGTGCTGCGCACTGGAGCGGGAGCAAGCTCCCTCGCCACAGGATTTAGAACAATGAAGAATCGGCGGTAAATAGCCGATAGTCCGGGCTGCGAAATCGGCCCGGAATGAAGTATTGTTGTGCCCATCCGGAAAAACGTCAGAAGCCTTGAACCGTTTCGGCGGTTGTTAAGTGATAGAGGGTGTCATGGGTAACGAAAGCATCAATTGGGACAAGCTGGGTTTTGACTACATCAAGACCGACAAGCGCTATCTGTCGTACTGGCGTAATGGTGAGTGGGACAAAGGCACCCTGACCGAAGACAACGTGCTGCACATCAGCGAAGGCTCCACTGCCCTTCACTATGGCCAGCAATGCTTCGAAGGCCTGAAAGCCTATCGTTGCAAGGACGGCTCGATCAACCTGTTCCGCCCGGACCAGAACGCCGCGCGCATGCAACGCAGCTGCGCCCGCCTGCTGATGCCACACGTGTCCACCGAGCAGTTCATCGAAGCGTGCAAGGAAGTGGTTCGCGCCAACGAGCGCTTCATCCCGCCATACGGCACCGGCGGCGCGCTGTACCTGCGTCCGTTCGTGATCGGCGTGGGTGACAACATCGGCGTGCGTACCGCCCCTGAATTCATCTTCTCGGTTTTTGCGATCCCGGTCGGCGCCTACTTTAAAGGCGGCCTGACCCCGCACAACTTCCTGATCTCCAGCTATGACCGCGCCGCCCCTCAAGGCACCGGTGCAGCCAAGGTCGGTGGCAACTACGCCGCCAGCCTGATGCCAGGCTCCCAGGCCAAGAAGGCGCACTTCGCCGACTGCATCTACCTGGACCCGTTGACCCACAAGAAGATCGAGGAAGTCGGTTCGGCCAACTTCTTCGGGATCACCCACGACAACAAGTTCGTGACCCCGAATTCGCCGTCGGTACTGCCGGGCATCACCCGTCTGTCGCTGATCGAGCTGGCAAAAACCCGTCTGGGCCTGGAAGTGATCGAAGGTGACGTGTTCATCGACAAGCTGTCGGACTTCAAAGAAGCCGGCGCCTGCGGCACTGCCGCGGTGATCACGCCAATCGGCGGCATCAACTACAACGATCACCTGCACGTGTTCCATAGCGAAACCGAAGTCGGCCCGATCACCCAGAAGCTCTATAAAGAGCTGACCGGCGTGCAAACCGGCGACATCGAAGCCCCGGCAGGCTGGATCGTCAAGGTTTGACCTGACGCCCTACCCGCTTAAAGAAATCGCCGCTCTCGATCTTCGACAGCGGCGATTTTTTTGCCTGTCATTCAGGTTTATTGAGCTGAGTTGCCACACTCAGACAAGCTTGTAAGCTGCTGTGCCACTTCAACTTTAGTAACTCGACCGGGCCAGTCAAAAAGACCCAAAGAAGTCTTTATGACCACATTAATATCTAGTCAAAATAACCATCCTTCACCTCAAAGGCTTATGTTTTCAGCTACAACGCGTTGGCCTGATTTTTGGTACTAGCCCTATGAAGGCTCATCTACCAAAAGAGGAATCCACTTATGAACAATGCTTTTGAGGATCGCTTGGCCGTCGTCACCGGAGCCAGTTCCGGAATAGGCCTGGCCGTTACCGAACGGTTGCTGACCCAAGGTGCTCGCGTACTGGCGATGTCGCGTCAGATCGGTGGCTTGAACAAGTTGGCCGAGCGCTTTGCCACGCAGCTGTCGTGGGTGTCCGGTGACGTTACTCAACCGGCCGACCTCGAACGGTTGGCACAACAGGCGTCAACCTTGGGGCCCGTCAGCTATCTGGTGCCGAATGCCGGCATTGCAGAACTGGCTGACGGTCTCGATCTCGCCGCGTTCGACCGGCAATGGGCAGTCAACGGAGCCGGCGCACTGAACACCCTGGCCTGTCTGCGCAGGCAACTGGCAGCGTCGGCCTCGGTGGTGTTCATCGGCACTTTCCTTGCGCAGGTGACCTTTCCGGGTCTGGCCGCCTATATCGCCTCCAAGGCTGCACTGATCAGCCACGCCCGTACCTTGGCGGTGGAACTGGCCCCACACGGCATTCGCATCAACACCGTCTCTCCGGGTCCAACCGCTACGCCTATCTGGTCGACCCTGGGCTTGAAGAATGAGGAGTTGAGTGCGGTCGCCAGCACCGTCAATCAACGCTTGCTCGACGGCAAGTTTCTGGAGGCTGGCGCAGTTGCTGATGTGATTCTGTTCCAGCTCGGCAATGGAGCACGCAACGTCATCGGGCAGGATTGGGTAGTCGATAGCGGGTACACAATCCGCTGAGCCTCAAGATCAAAAGATCGCAGCCTTCGCCAGCGCCTACAGGGTCCAGAGATCGGTCAAACCCTGTAGGAGCTGCCGCAGGCTGCGATCTTCCGAGGCTGCTACGCAGCCCGACGGGAGCAAGCGACCTCGCCACAAAACCGATTCGGGCAACGCCGCCAATCAATCATCCCGCGTCAGCACTTCCAGTAAGTACTCTCAATTTCAACCGCTTGGCTCTTTACCTCTGTCCACCTTAACAACCTGATTTTCAGACTCATCCTACATATTGGAAACACCGGTTAAGTTAGCGTTCGCCTGGATTTAAATAGCAACTAGGACGCTCATGACTCGCAACCAGGAAATTCCGACCGTTTTGGCCCCGCCCTCCGGTGACGGTCATCACCGTATTCGCCGAGAAATGACACCAACTGAACAGGCAGAGCGCGAAGGTCGCCAAGCAGCCTATAACGCCATGCGTGCCAGAGAAGATGACTTCGAGAAAAACCTGAAAAAACCTGGCCCAAAGACGGAAAGAGCAATCGCAGGTTGTGTATTTGCCAAGTCTTGCCAACTACCGGACGGAATGATCAATCACGAAAGCACTGTCGGTTTTGTTCCTACAACCAGTTTGGACGATTACGGAAACTTCGCACTGCTTGGGGGGCATGAAGTTGGCGAGTGTGGTCGTATTCCACTCAAAAAAATCAGCGGTGCTCCATCCTTCATTACGGGTTCGCTCACTCTCGCACGAGCAGCTTCCATAGGCGCAACCGAGTCAACAATTGTACGGGCCGGCAGTTTAGTAACCGCCGGCGTTGCTACCGGTGGATTGCTTGGGTTAGTTGCGATGCTGGCACCATCAAGTCTGGGCGATAGCGCTTTGTATACAGAGGAGCAACTCAGGTCATTAAACCAAGCTCGTACACGTATTCGACTGCGTGTAGAGCAACAAACTGATGGCACTTTAAAAGGCTATGGCTACAACACTCAAAGTCGACGTGATTGGGAGTTCATACCCGTCATTACGTTTAAAGCCCAAGGCTCGCAGCAAGTGGCTGATTTTGGCGAAGGCGTCACGTTAATTTGGACTCCTGCCGTTGAGCCTACCGGTCGTTCAGGAATTCCTCCGCTCGAGGGAGCGCCGCAAGCACCGCAAATCTGGATATTTCCACCAACACCGGCCGCCGACAGCATCATCGTCGACCCCATCTACCCTCCCGAATACAAAGACTTCATTCTTGTATTCCCGGCGGACTCTGGAATCAAACCGCTCTACATCGTTTTGAACCTGGAATTCGAAGCGGCAAATTATCACGGTAAAGCGGATACACCCGTGAAGAGTAAGGGTCCCATAAATGGTCGAGAAGCCCTAAATGACTCGGTGCAAGTAAAACCTACATCGCCGCGAAGAATTGGCATAGATCCAGAAACGAAAGAATTTGTTGTCTTTGATCGCACGGGAGGTGACGTGTATCACGGCCACGTGAGGACTTGGGATAAACTCCATCAAGATATGAAAAACGCGCTTATCAAAGCCCAAAAAGTCGATAACAAAGGCAACATTCCGGGAGCTAAAAAGTGAGTCTGTCTTATCAAGACCCATCAATGAGCCACGATCAAGCAATCCGCTTTCTTGCTAGTGACTTGGAAACCGACATTGTGGCCGCCCTAGTCTCAATCGGTCTTAACGAGGAAGACCTTGCATGGGCTCAGGCCACCTGCCTCGAACATCTTGAGCACAAATCGGAATCCGTTGAAGCCGCCGCGGTAACAGCGCTAGGTCATCTAGCTCGCAGACATGGTGAGCTGGATATGGAAACCGTTTTATCCGCGCTCAACAACGTGAAAAGCAAATCTCCCACTTTAGCGGCGATTGTGGCTGACACCCTTGATGATATCGGGCTTTTTACGTGACTTTGAATCTCGCAGCAGTGTGCCCCCATTGATCACTGCTCAATACTTCAACAAGACAGAACCCGCCATCTCTTCCACATAGTTGGCGGGTTTTATCTTCAAAGCGCATGGCCAATCAATCATCCCGCGTCAGCACTTCCAGCAATTCAATCTCGAAAATCAAATTCGAATTCGGTGTGATCTTGCCCATCGTGCGCTCGCCATAGGCCAAATGAGCCGGCACCAGCAGCTTGCGCTTGCCGCCAACCTGCATCCCCATGATTCCCTGATCCCAACCCTTGATCACTCGACCGGTGCCGATCACGCACTGGAAAGGTTTTCCTCGGCTGTAGGAAGAGTCAAATTCTGTGCCGTCCTCCAGCCAGCCGCGGTATTGGGTGGTGATCAGCGCGCCTTTGACGGCGGCTTTGCCGTCGCCGGGCGCAAGGTCGATGATTTGTAGTTCGTCGGTCATGTTCGTACTCGTTTACGTTCGCCCGGTTGTTGAGGGCGCGGACGGTGGTTTTCGCAGAAACCGGTGCGGATGGCAATTGGTTGAACCGAAAGATCTTCTGCCGCTCACACTAAGTATCAACCTCTATTCAGAAAGGGATGCTCTGATGACTGACTCTCTGGCGCTGCGCAGCTTTATCCCGCCGTACATACTCAACCGTATCGTCGCGCACGGTTCCGAGCACCAGCGCGACAGCGCGATGTCCACGCTGACTCATATTCGAACCTTGCGGCACCAGCCAGGGGCACCCTCGCGCCCTCCTGCTGCGGCGATACTCCTGCAAAACGAGAAACCAGGGACGGTGCAGCGCAGCATTTATGATGCGTTGGGGAAAAAGCTCCTGCCCGGTATGCCGGTGCGTCTTGAGGGACAACCCGCTAGTGGTGATCCGGCGGTCGATGAAGCCTACGATGCGCTCGGTGCGAGCTACGATTTCTTCTGGAAAGTGCTTGGCCGCGACTCCATCGACAACAAGGGTTTTGCCTTGGTTGGCAGCGTGCATTACGGCCAGAACTATGAAAATGCGTTCTGGAATGGCTCGCAAATGGTCTTCGGTGACGGCGATGGCGAAATTTTCGAGCGATTCACCCGGTCGCTGGATGTGGTCGGCCATGAGTTGACCCATGGTGTGATCGAAAGCGAATCGGGCCTGGTGTATGCCGATCAGTCAGGTGCGCTGAATGAATCGCTGTCGGACGTATTTGGCGTGATGATCAAACAGCATGTCCTCGGCCATACCGCCGACGAGGCAGACTGGCTGATCGGTGCGGACTTGCTGACACCGCGCATCAAAGGCGTCGGCCTGCGCTCGATGGCCCATCCCGGCACGGCTTATGACGACCCGCTGCTCGGCAAGGACCCGCAACCGGATCACATGAGCAAATTCGTCATCACCCAGGAGGACAATGGCGGCGTGCACATCAACTCGGGCATTCCCAATCGGGCGTTTTATCTGGTGGCCAAGGCGCTGGGCGGTTTTGCCTGGGAGAAAGCCGGGCGAATCTGGTACGACGCTTTGTGTGATCAGCGCTTGAACCGCGAAGCGTCCTTTATCGCCTTCGCGCATTTGACCATTGAGCACGCCGGCCAGCGCTTCAGTGCCCATGAGGCATCTGCCGTGCGCAAGGGTTGGGCCGATGTGGGTGTGAATCTGACTGTGGAGGCGACATGAAAACCCTGCCAACACTGGACGACCAAGCCGTCGTTCGCCTTTCTCGCCAGGGCGGAGTTGCAATGATTCAGGCCTTGAGCCGCCCCCGGGAGATCGAGTTCGCGCAATGCAATCTCGATCAACGAGCGCGCATCTGCTCATTGCTCGAAGGATGTTTGCCACTGACCTCCCCCTCCCCCGGCCGCGGCGATCAGCGCTTCTATCAGATCGAACTGCGTTACCGCACTGGAGAGCAAGACGATCAGATGGTGTTGAAGGTGCCGGAAGACCAGGCACCCGGTGAACTGGTGCGGCTTTGGGATAAGGGAGAACTTCTTTAACGCAGCGCCGCAACGCATTGATCCACTTGGAACATCAATGCATGCCAAAAACGCACTTATCATATCAATCCCCCTGCTCCACTATCCGCCTCAATAAGAACCGTGCGCCGCGTCCAGGCGGCACACGTCATAAAGCGGTGGAGTACATCTATGACAGCCTCAATCCCGCGCGGACGCTCCCGTGCCAGTGCGATCTTCCGAGTCACCTCGGGCAACTTTCTCGAACAGTTCGACTTCTTTCTTTTCGGCTTCTACGCCACTCAGATTGCTGCCGTGTTCTTCCCGGCCAGCAGCGAATTTGCCTCGTTGATGATGACCTTTGCCGTTTTCGGCGCGGGCTTTTTGATGCGACCACTGGGCGCAGTGGTGCTAGGCGCCTACATCGATGATGTTGGGCGACGCAAAGGGCTGATCGTCACCTTGTCGATCATGGCCAGCGGTACGATTTTGATTGTGCTGGTGCCCGGCTACGAAACCATCGGTTTGTTTGCGCCCGCCCTCGTCCTGGTTGGGCGGTTGCTGCAAGGCTTCTCCGCCGGTGCGGAACTGGGCGGGGTCTCGGTGTATCTCGCGGAAATCGCCACGCCGGGCAATAAAGGCTTTTTCACCAGTTGGCAATCGGCCAGCCAGCAAGTGGCGATCGTGGTCGCTGCAGCGCTGGGCTACGGCTTGAACCAATGGATGGCGCCAGAAATGATTGCCGATTGGGGCTGGCGAATTCCGTTCCTCGTCGGTTGCCTGATCGTGCCGTTCATCTTCTTTCTGCGTCGTAATCTGGAAGAAACCGAAGAATTTACCGCCCGCAAACACCGTCCATCCATGCGCGATGTTTTCCGCACTTTGGCGCAGAACTGGGTGATCGTGTTCGCCGGCATGATGATGGTCGCCCTGACCACCACGGCCTTTTACCTGATCACCGTGTACGCGCCGACCTTTGGTAAAACCGTGCTGCATTTGAGTACGTCCGATGCGCTGCTGGTGACGTTGCTGGTGGGCGTCTCGAACTTCTTCTGGCTGCCCATTGGCGGCGCGTTGTCCGACCGAATCGGCCGACGCCCGGTGTTGATCACCATGGCCCTGATGGCGCTGGCTACGACCTATCCGGTGCTGTCCTATCTGGTGCAGGCTCCGAGTTTCCTCAACATGCTGCTCGTGCTGCTTTGGCTGTCCTTCATCTATGGCTTGTACAACGGCGCGATGATTGCGGCGCTGACCGAAATCATGCCGGTGGAAGTACGGGTGGCGGGGTTCTCCCTTGCCTATAGCCTGGCGACCGCGGTGTTCGGGGGCTTCACCCCGGCGATGTCGACATTGCTGATCCAATACACCGGCGACAAGGCTGCGCCTGGCTACTGGATGAGTTTTGCCGCGCTCTGTGCGCTGTGCGCAACCTTGTATTTGTATCGCCGTGCCAGCGGCCGCCTGCAACCCGTCCTCTCCTGACCCTACCTTTTCGAGCACACCCATGAAAAAGCTATTCAACGTTGCGACACTGAGCCTGCTGTTCAGCCTGAGTCTGATTCCCGCCGCCCAGGCCGAAGAGATCCGTGTGATGACCTCTGGCGGTTTTACCGCCGCGTACAAGATCCTCGGACCGAAATTCGCTGCGTCCACCGGCAACACCCTCGATACCGCCCTCGGCCCGTCGATGGGCAAAGCCCCGGAAGCCATCCCCAATCGCCTGGCTCGTGGTGAACAAGCCGACGTGGTGATCATGGTCGGTTACGCCCTGGACGATCTGATCAAGCAAGGCAAAGTCGACCCGGCGTCAAGGGTCGAACTGGCGGATTCGCGTATCGGCCTGGTGGTGCGAGAAGGTACGCCGAAGCCCGACATCAGTTCCATCGACGGACTAAAAAAGACCTTGCTCGACGCAAAATCCGTGGCTTATTCCGATAGCGCCAGTGGCGTCTACATCGAGCAACAGCTGTTCAAACGCCTGGGTATCGAAGAGCAACTCAAGCCCAAATCGACGATGGTCCCGAAAATCCCCGTGGGTTCAGTGGTTGCCACCGGCGATTATCAGTTGGGCTTCCAGCAGGTCAGCGAATTGCTGCCGGTGCCGGGGGTGAGCTTCGTGGCGAAGATTCCGGAACAAGTGCAGTCGGTGACGCGTTTCGCTGCGGGCATTCCGGTGGGAGCGCAACACCCTGCCGAAGCTAAAGCGCTGCTGGACTATATGGCATCAGCACAGGCACAACCGGATGTGAAAGCCACCGGGCTGGACTCGGTCAGTCGCTAACAGCTGGCTGCTGGACTTTCATTTCCACCACCAGGCGTTCCAGTTCCAATGCTGCCGGGGTCAGGGTTCGGCCCCGGCGCTTGATCAAACCGACGCTGCGCATCACCTGCGGGCTGGTCAGTGGCACACTCGTCAGTATCGGATGATCCGCTGCCGGCATCGCCATCAACGGCACCGCCGCCACACCCAGCCCTGCCTCCACCAGACCGATCATCGTCGTCACATGCCGGGTTTCGCAAATGCTCGACCGTTGCGGCACCACGCGGGTCAATGCCTGATCCAGGAGAAAGCGGTTACCCGAAGTTTTATCCAGCGAAATGTAGTCCTGCTGATAAAACTCGTCCCACGTCACGCTAGTGCGCCCCGCCAATGGATGATCACGTCGGCAAGCAACCACATAGCCCTCCTCCACCAGTGGCTCGAAATCCACTTCGGCCTCCAGCGTACCCATGAAACTCAGGCCGAAATCCGCTTCGCCGTTGACCACAGCGCTCAGCACTTCATGGGCGCTGCAATCCAATACCTTGACCTTGATCCGCGGAAATTGCCGGTGGTAGTGAGCAATCACTCGCGGCATGAAGTAGTACGCCGCCGACGGCACACAAGCGACGGTGACGTGACCCAGTCGGGTCGAGGCGACTTCACTGATGCCCAGCAACGCGACGTCCAGATCGTCCAGCAGGCGCTCCACACTCGGCATGAAACCGCGACCGGCCTGGGTCAGGCTGACTTTTCGGGTCGTGCGCTCAAACAACCTCACGCCGAGGGCATCTTCCAGTTTTTCGATGCGCCGGCTCAGGGCGGGCTGGGAAATACGCACCGTGTCGGCAGCCTTGCGAAAGCTGCCCTGTTCGACCACGGCACGAAAGGCTTGCAAGTCGTTGAGGTCAAAATTGATGGCCATGGGGTACTCGGAGATGGACCAGATTGATCCGCTTATTCTATGAATGTAACCAATTAATGCAAAATGTAACATCTGAGTTCCATCGTAGTGCTGACGCAGCCAGATGCAGCCTTTATCCTTACACCCCCCGCCGTACCGAGTGAATGGAGTTTTTTCTCATGCCCCATGAAGGCAGTCTCTTACAAGCCGCTGTCGTATTTCTGCTCGCAGCCGTGCTCACCGTTCCATTGGCCAAGCGCCTGCAACTAGGGGCGGTGCTGGGTTACTTGTTCGCCGGGGTGATCATCGGCCCCTCTGTGCTGGGCCTGATCGGCAACCCGCAGAGCGTCAGCCACATCTCGGAACTTGGGGTGGTGTTGCTGCTGTTTATCATCGGCCTGGAATTGTCGCCGCGTCGTTTGTGGGTGATGCGTAAATCAGTCTTCGGTGTCGGATTGGCCCAAGTGCTGCTGACCGGTTCGGCGATCGGCGCGGTGGCGCTGTTTCTGTTTGGACAACCGCTGAATACCGCGATCGTGCTGGGTCTCGGACTAGCCCTGTCATCCACTGCGTTTGGCCTGCAAAGCCTGGCCGAGCGCAAGGAGCTGACCAGTCCCCACGGGCGCTTGGCGTTTGCGATTCTGCTGTTCCAGGACATCGCTGCGATCCCGTTGATCGCCATGGTACCGCTGCTTTCCGGCGTCGATCACAACGCCAGCACCGCCGAAGATGTGAACCACGGTTTGCGCGTATTGGCCAGCATCGCCGTGGTGGTGATCGGCGGACGGTATCTGTTGCGCCCGGTGTTCCGCGTGGTGGCGAAATCCGGTTTGCCGGAGGTGTCCACCGCCACCGCGTTGCTGGTGGTGATCGGCACGGCGTGGTTGATGGACCTGGTCGGCGTGTCCATGGCCCTTGGCGCGTTCCTCGCCGGTCTGCTGCTGGCGGACTCCGAATACCGACATGAACTTGAAGCGCAAATCGAACCGTTCAAGGGGCTGTTGCTGGGGCTGTTTTTTATCAGCGTCGGCATGGGCGCAAACCTGAGTCTGCTGCTAAGTGCGCCCGTCGCGGTGCTTGGGCTGACCCTGCTGCTGATCGCCATCAAGCTGCCGTTGCTGTTTCTCGTGGGCCGACTGGCTGGCGGCTTGAGCAAAGTCAGCGCCATCCGCCTCGGCATCGTGTTGGCGGCGGGTGGTGAATTTGCCTTCGTGGTGTTCAAGATCGGCCGCGATCAGGGGCTGTTCGAAGCGCGCCTGTATGACGTGCTGGTGCTGACCATCACCCTGTCCATGGCGGTTACGCCGTTGTTGCTGCTGCTCTGTGCGCGCCTGGTCAGCCCCAAGGTGCAACCGGTGGTAGTGCCGGAAACCTTCCGCGAAATCGATACCGATGCGCCACGCGTGGTGATCGCCGGCATGGGCCGGATGGGCCAGATCGTCGCGCGGATCCTGCGGGCGCAGAACATCAAGTTTGTTGCCCTCGACACGTCGGTGGAAACCATCGAACTGTCCCGCAGCTTCGGCGGCGTGCCAGTGTTCTACGGCGACCCGATGCGCCCGGAAATCCTCAGCGCGGCCAAGGTCGGTGAAGCCGAATTCTTCGTGATCGCCACCGACGACCCGGACACCAACATCAAGACCGCCGAACTGGTGCACAAGCTGTATCCGCACATAAAAATCATCGCCCGCGCCCGTAACCGTCAACATGTGCATCGGTTGGTGGATGTGGGCGCCCAGGCCGTACGGGAAACCTTTTATTCGAGCCTGGAAATGAGCCGGCAAACGTTGATCGGTCTGGGGCTGACCCAGGCCCAGGCGGACGCGCGGATCAAACGCTTCAAGCATCACGATGAACAGGTGCTCGAAGCCCAGCACGCGGTCTACGACGACGCGGCGAAGGTCATTCAGACGGCGCAGCAAGCACGGGCGGAACTGGCGCGGTTGTTTGAGTCGGATCAGTTGGAAGAGCAGGCAGCCAGAAAATGAGGTGGCTGTAATGGCCTCATCGCGGGCAAGCCCGCTCCCACAGGATTATGGGCGTACACAAAACAAATGTTTCACCAAAACACTGTGGAAGCGGGCTTGCCCGCGATGAACGATAACGCGGTGCATTGAATAAACAACCATTTCAAAGGGAATCCACAATGGCTGCTGACCAATCCTCCCCCGCCCTCAAGGAAATCTTCAACGCCGAACGCCTCCAGCACATCGCCACGGAAATGACCGCGGTCTATCCTGCGTTCGATGCCAAAGCGTTCCTGAAACGGGCCAAATCCGGTTTGGCGGAGTTGTCGGTGATGCAACGCATGGCCCGTGTCAGCGAATGCCTGCACGCGGTGCTGCCGCTGGGTTATGAAGCCTCGCTGGAGGTATTGCGCGCCCTCGCCCCGCGCCTCAACAGCGGCTTCGTCAGCATGTGCCTGCCGCACTACGTGGCGACTTACGGTGCGGAGCGCTTCGAATTGTCCATGGACGCGCTCAAATACTTCACGGCGTTCGGCTCCTCGGAATTCGCGATCCGCCATTTTCTGCGCCGCGATATCGAACGCACGCTCAAGCTGATGCACGACTGGTCACTGGACGACAACGAACACGTCCGACGCCTGGCCAGCGAAGGTAGCCGCCCGCGCCTGCCATGGTCGTTCCGCCTGGAACAGATCCAGGCCGACCCACGCCTGGCCGCCGACATTCTCGACAACCTCAAGGCCGACAGCAGCCTTTACGTGCGCAAGTCCGTGGCCAACCATCTCAATGACATCACCAAGGATCATCCTGATTGGGTACTGGACCTGATCGAGGGTTGGTCACTGGACAACAAGCACACCGCATGGATTGCCAGGCATGCCCTGCGCAGCCTGATCAAACAGGGCAATCAGCGGGCCTTGGCGATCATCGGCGCCGGTGGCAAGCCTGAAGTCGAGATTATGGATGTGCAGGTCAATCCGCCGGTAATTGGACTAGGGGAAAAAATCACCCTGTCGTTTGCAGTCAAATCCACGGTCGAAGCCAGTCAGCGCCTGGTGATCGACTTCGCCATCGACTATGTAAAAGCCAACGGCAGTACCTCGTCGAAAGTCTTCAAACTCAAGGCCCTGACGCTTCCCGGCCAGAGCACCGAACACCTGAGCCGTGGTCAGCACATCAAGGAACTCACCACCCGCCGGCATTACGCGGGCAAGCATGCGGTGCATGTGCTGGTGAATGGCGAACGCCTGGCCAGTACGGCCTTCGAAATCCTCGGCTGAAAAACGTCCATCGGAATCACGGCCGACGCTGATTCACCTGTCTTCCGGGGAGCATGCGAACCAGGGTGTTGTCACGCACCCAGTAGTGGTGGAACAACCCTGCCGCCGCGTGCAAACCGATCAGCCAATATCCGGTACTGCCGACCAGTTCATGCCAATATTTAAACTGCTTGGCCAGGTCCGGGTCGACGGTCACTGGCGAGGGCAGGAAAAAGCCGAAATATGGCATCGGCTTTCCACCGGCTGACAACATCAACCAGGCCAGGATCGGCGTCGCAATCATCAACGCATACAGCGCCAGGTGCATCAGGTGTGAAACTCCCGTTTGCCAGGAAGGCGGTGTCGGCGTGACGGGCGGGCGCGGCGTGAGTCGCCCGAGCAAACGCACCCATACCAGCACAAAAATACTCAGCCCGAACAAACCGTGCAGGCCGAGAAACAACCCCCTCATACTGTCGCCGCGCGGCAACAGCCCTTTGATTTCGATGCATCCGTAGACACCAACAAACAGTGCCAGCATCAGCCAGTGCAAGGCGATCGACAGTTTTCCGTACCGGTTGGGTGCTGAATCGCGTGTCATGGTAGGCCTCGTCAGTGTTTTTTTTGGCTGTCGAATCATTCGTTCAGCTTTTGCGTTGCCACCCTGCCTGCCAAGCCTTAAGGCAATCTGAAGATCGCACGGGCCAATTTTTTACCCACCTTCAGACTCCGTTAAGAAACGCCCCGGATACTCCTCCCATTCTTTCCCGGGAGGCGCCTGCCAATGCCCCAAATCAACTGGAACATCCCTTTGCCACTGCGATTCGGCCATGCCGAGACTCCGCAGATGAGCCTGGCACAGGCATTGCCTGACGAACCGGCGCGCCCGGTCTTCGAAGCTTTTATCCAGCACCGTTTTCGCAAGGCTCACGGCGCCGACATCCGTCACTTCATGCCGGAACTGTTCGGCATGAGAAACGCGGCCGAAGAACTTTGTGCGGTAGTCGGCGTGCGTCTGGCGGATGGCGAACCGTTGTTCCTCGAACGTTATCTGGACGAACCGATCGATCCACTGATCAGCGCCGCTGCCGAGCACCCCGTGGACCGGGCAGCCATCGTCGAAGTGGGCAATTTGGCCGCCAGCGATACCGGCAGTGCGCGCCTGAGCATCATTGCCATGACCTACCTCCTGGCCATGGGTGGCCTGGAGTGGGTGGCGTTCACCGGTAACGTCGGCCTGGTCAACAGCTTCCATCGGCTTGGCCTGAAGCCGATAACCCTGTGCGCCGCTGACCCCGCCCGACTGGGTGACGACCGCGACAGTTGGGGCAGCTATTACGAAAGCAAACCCTGGGTACACGTTGGCAACATCCGCGCCGGGTTCATTCATTTACGCAATATCGGGATGTTCAGTCGCCTGGGATTGCCCTCGTCTTTCGAGGAGGCCAGCCATGTCGCCTGAAACCGAGCACTTGCGACAGGTCCTGCGTGTTTATGCAGAATGTCAGCCCCACACTATTGCCTTGTGGGGCGATCATCTGAAGCTGGATTACACCACGTTGTACGACGAAGTGATCGATCGCCAGCAGCGCCTGCGCGAAGGAAACGTCCAGGTAGTCGCATTGGCGCTGGACAACGGCGTCGACGCGATGCTCTGGGACCTGGCCATACTGTTCGAAGGGCTGACCTGCCTGACGCTGCCGCCGTTTTTCAGCCCGCCTCAACGCAGCCACTGCCTTGAACAAAGTCAGGCCGAACTAGTGATTGCCGAGCCGGAAATGGAAGCCGAATTGCAGATGCACGGCTACCAGAAGCAAGGTGCATTCTGGCGACGCACGTTCAGCGGCCCAAAGCGCATACCGGAAGGCACCGCGAAACTGACTTTCACCTCCGGCACCACCGGCACGCCGAAAGGCGTATGCCTAAGCGCCGAGAGCATTCTGCGGGTCGCCCGCGAGCTGGATCAGGCCAGCAAACCCGCCCATCCGCAACATCATCTGGCCCTGCTGCCGTTGGCGATCCTGCTGGAAAATCTAGGGTGTTATGCCGCGTTGTACGCTGGCGCGACGCTGAGCCTGCCCAGCCAAAAGGTCTTGGGCATTCAAGGCGCCAGCGGCGTTGATGTGCCACGTCTGCTCGGATGCCTGGCCACACGCGCGCCCCAAAGCCTGATCCTGGTGCCGCAGTTGTTGCTGATGCTGGTCAACGCTGCCGAACAAAAAGCCTTTAACCCTCACTCACTACGTTTTGCCGCCGTGGGCGGTGCGCGGGTATCCGCTGAGCTGCTGCAGCGCGCGCAGAGGATCGGTCTCGCGGTTTACGAGGGCTATGGATTGTCCGAGTGCGCGTCCGTGGTGTGCCTCAATCGTCCTGGCGAGCACCGCCCGGGCAGCGTTGGCCGGCCCCTGCCCCACGTGGAGATTCGGCTGGCGGACGACGGCGAAGTACTGGTCAAGGGCTCGACCCTGTTGGGCTATCTGGGCGATACGCCGAACGCTGATGAGTGGTGGCCCAGTGGCGATCTCGGTGAATTCGATACGGAGGGTTTTCTCTACCTCAAGGGGCGCAAGAAACACCAATTCGTGACCAGTTTCGGTCGCAACGTTAACCCGGAATGGGTCGAGGCCGAGTTGACTCAGCGTCGGCATATCGCCCAGGCCTTCGTCTACGGCGAGGCCATGCCGCACAACCACGCGCTGCTCTGGCCCCATCGACCCGACTGCACCGATGAACAATTGGCCGCTGCCGTGGCCGAGGCCAACGCCGATTTGCCCGACTACGCCCAGGTCCATTACTGGAGTCGCATGGATCAGCCCTTTTCCCCCGCCAATGGCTTGCTCACTGCCAACGGCCGGCCCCGGCGTGACGCCATCGTCGAGCGTTACCGGGCACAGCTGACTGAATCTGTATTTTGCGAGGAACCCGCATCATGAGTTTTTTCGACACGCTGCAAGAGGCGACCCATCAAGAACGCCATGAGCTGTTCAATCTGCCGATCATTCTCGACGCTCTCGAAGGCCGCGTCAGCCTGCAAAGCTACCGGGCTTTCCTGACACAGGCCTATTACCACGTGCGCCACACCGTGCCGCTGATGATGGCCTGCGGCGCACGCCTGCCCTCGCGCCTGGAATGGCTGCGCGAGGCGGTGTGCGAGTACATCGACGATGAATACGGTCATGAAAAATGGGTACTGGATGACATCGAGGCCTGCGGCGGTGACAAGGCTGCGGTACGCAGTGGTCGGCCGGCCTTGCCGATTGAATTGATGGTCAGCTTCCTCTACGACCTGATTGCCCGGGACAACCCGGTGGGGCTGTTCGGCATGGTCAACGTGCTGGAAGGCACGAGTATCGCGCTGGCTACCCACGCCGCCGGCAGCATTCGCGAACGCCTGGACCTACCGGAAAGCGCGTTCAGCTACCTCAGCTCCCACGGTTCACTCGATATCGAACACATGCAGACCTACCGTCGGCTGATGAACACACTGGACGACCCGGACGATCAAGCCGCCGTCATTCATGCCTCCAAGGTCGTGTACAAGCTGTACGCCGACATGTTCCGTGGCTTGCCGCGTGACGGGGAGGACCTGCATGCGCCTGTCTGAAGCTCGCGTTGTATTGACCGGTGCCAGCGGCGGCATCGGCCTGGCCATCGCGACAGCACTGTGCGCCGCCGGGGCGCGAGTGTTGGCCGTGGCTCGGCATCGGGAACCATTGGCAGCGCTGATCGAACGTTATCCGCGCAACCTGTGCTGGATCGGCGCTGATCTGACGGTTGCCGCCGACCGGCGCGAAGTGCTGGCGGAAGCGCAAAGCATCGGCGGCATCAACCTGCTGATCAATGCAGCCGGAGTCAATCATTTCGCCATGCTCGAACAACTGGACGACAGCGAAATCAACGCGATGTTGGCGGTGAACATCAGCGCGCCGATCTGCCTGACCAAACTCCTGCTGCCGCTGCTCAAACGGGCCGACAGCGCCATGGTGGTGAACGTCGGTTCCACCTACGGCTCCATTGGCTACCCCGGTTACGCCAGCTATTGCGCCACCAAGTTTGCCTTGCGCGGGTTCTCCGAAGCGCTGCGCCGGGAACTGGCCGACACCCGCGTGAGTGTGCTCTACGTCGCCCCGCGCGCCACCCGCACCGGCATGAACAGCCCAGCGGCACAGGCATTCAATGATGCCATCAAGGCCAACGTCGATGACCCGAAAACCGTAGCCACCGCGGTCATCCACGCCATCGCCGGTGACCGTCGCGACTTGTACCTGGGCTGGCCGGAGCGCTTTTTCGTACGCCTGAACAGTCTGCTGCCCAACCTGGTTGATCGTGGCCTGCGCAAGCAATTGCCATTGGTACGTCGTCTGAGCCAGAAACCCGACAAGGAGAATCTCGAACCATGAAAAAAATCGTCGCTTGCCTGCTGATGGGTGCGCTTAGCCAGAGCGTCTGGGCGCTGGACGCCGCCGATCAACAACGGCTGAACGGTATCCAGCAAAGTTGGGCGCACATTCAGTACGAGTTGCCGGAGGATCAACGCACCGCCGCTTTCGAAAAACTCGCCGCCCAGGCTTCAAGCTTCACTCAACAGCGACAGTCTGTGGCGGAAGCGTGGATCTGGTCCGGCATCGTCACCAGCAGTTGGGCCGGTGCCCAGGGTGGGCTCGGCGCCCTGAGCAAGGTCAAGGACGCGAAGGCCGATCTGGAAAAAGCCCTGACCCTGGATCCCAAGGCCTTGCAAGGCTCGGCCTACACCAGCCTCGGCGCGCTGTATGACCGCGTGCCGGGCTGGCCCATTGGTTTCGGCGACTCGGACAAGGCCGAACAGTTGCTCAAACTCGCCTTGCAAATGAACCCGAACGGCATCGACAGCCTGTACTTCTGGGGCGATCACCTCTACCGTCAAAAGCGTTACAGCGAAGCCAGGACAGCACTGCAAAAAGCCTTGCAGGCCTCCCCAAGACCAGGGCGCGAAACCGCCGATGCCGGGCGCCGCAAAGAGATCGAAGCGTTGCTGGTGGACGTGAACAAGAAACTCGACTGACAGGAGTCCGTGTGCGCTTATTACTGATCGAGGATGACGTGGCCTTGGGCGAAGGCATTCACCAGGCCCTTGGCCGCGAAGGTTATACCGTCGACTGGGTGCAAGACGGCAGCAGTGCCCTGCACTCGTTGCTCAGTGAAGCTTTTGACGTGGCGGTGCTCGATCTGGGCCTGCCGCGCATGGACGGCCTCGAGGTGCTGCGGCGCCTGCGTGACAGTGGCTCCAACCTGCCGGTGCTGATCCTCACCGCCCGGGATGCCACCGAGGACCGCATTGCCGGGCTGGATGCCGGGGCTGACGACTACCTGATCAAGCCGTTCGACCTCGCGGAACTCAAGGCGCGTCTGCGTGCCTTGTTGCGGCGCAGCGCCGGCCGCGCCCAAGTGCTGATCGAACATGCCGGCATCAGCCTCAACCCCGGCACCCAGCAAGTCAGCTATCAGGGCGAACCGGTGGCGCTGACGCCCAAGGAATATCAACTGCTGCACGAACTGCTTTCGCCTCCGGGCCGGGTCATGACCCGCGATCACCTGATGCAGTTGCTGTACGGCTGGAACGAAGAAGCCGAAAGCAACACCCTGGAAGTGCACATCCATCACCTGCGAAAGAAATTCTCCACCGACCTGATTCGCACCATCCGTGGTGTCGGCTACCTGGTGGAGGAGCATCGATGACTTCGATCCGGCGTCGCACCCTGACACTGATCATCGGCCTGATGCTCGCCGGCCTGGCCGTGATCAGCGTGTTGAACCTGCATGACAGCAACCATGAAATCGCCGAAGTCTATGACGCCCAACTGGCGCAAAACGCGCGGTTATTGCAGGGCGTGATGCGCATGCCCATGGCCAGCCAGGAACACGCCGAATTGTACCGGGCATTCAACAAGGCGTTGGGCGAGGCGGTGCCGCGGGTCGATGGCCATCCTTATGAAAGCAAGATTGCCTTTCAGGTCTGGAACCGACAGGGCGAAGTGCTGGTGCACACGGCCAGTGCACCCGCCTTCACCGCGCCGCCGACCAAACCCGGTTTCAGCGATGTGGTGGACCTGAATAACCGCCACTGGCGCGCGTTCCTGCTGGAAGACAAACAGACTGACCTGAGGATCTGGGTCGGTGAACGCGATGACGTGCGCGCCGATCTGGTGGATCGCATCGTGCGTCATACCCTGTGGCCCAATGTACTGGGCAGCCTGATGCTGGCGGCGATGGTCTGGCTGGCCATTGGTTGGGGTCTCAAACCCTTGGCCGATATGGCGGCGACGTTGCGGGCCCGGCACAGTGGTTCGCTGGAACCACTGCACCTGACGCCGCTGCCCAGCGAACTCGAACCGATGCAGGCAGCGCTCAACCGCATGCTCGCGCAGATCCAGGAAGTGCTCGGACGAGAGCGGCGCTTCATCGCCGATGCCGCCCATGAAATGCGCACGCCCCTTGCGGTATTGCGGGTCCACGCGCAGAACCTGCTGGAAGCCGGCACCGAAGATGAACGCCGTGAATCCCTGGCGTTTCTGATCAGCGGGGTCGACCGTACCAGTCGTCTGGTCAACCAATTGCTGACCATGGCCCGGCTCGAACCCGACACGCAGCCAGCGGCCCTACGCCTCATCGACTTGACCGAAGCCGTACGCGACAGCCTGGTTCAGCTTAGCCCCTGGTTGCTGAGCAAAAACCTGGAACTGGTCTTTGACGTCAGCGACCGGCCTTGCATCGTGGCGACGGACGCCGCTGCGATCGACATCGCCTTGAATAACCTGATCACCAATGCTGCGAATTTTTCCCCTGAGCACGGCGTGATCACGGTGCGGTTGAGTCAGGCCGAGGGCTTCTATCACCTGAGTGTCGAGGATCAGGGACCGGGGATCGAAGAAGCGGATCGCACCCGCCTGTTCGAACGTTTCTACAGCCGCGGCAACGCCCAGGGCGCGGGATTGGGGCTGACCATCGTCAACACCATCGCCACCCGTCTGGGCGGACGGATCACTCTGGTTAATCGCCCCGAGGGTGGCTTGCGCGCGACCCTGACGATTCCAAACACCCAGCCACCCGAAGCATAAACGCTCCTACACGGGATTGGGGCCGAGCAACAGGTCCTGCTCACGCTCACACAACTCCACCACGTAATCCCACATCACTCGCAGGCGCACTGATTTGTGCAGCTCGCGGCGGGTGCTCATCCAGTAGCTGCGCAAAATACTTTCGTCAGGAAACAACGGCACCAGTCCGGGATCGGCGCTGGCCATGTAGCACGGCAGCACCGCGATCCCCAGCCCTGCGCGGGCAGCCTGTTGCTGGGCGATGACGCTGGTGCTGTGGAAGACCACCTGCGGATTGCGGCAGAAGCTGTTGAGGAACATCAGTTCCTGGCTGAACAGCAAATCGTCGACATAGCCGATCCAGGCATGCCGACCAAGGTCTTCGCGACTGCCCAGCGGTGGCGAGCGGTCGAGGTAGTCCTGGCTGGCGTACAGCGCGAGGCGATAGTCGGTAAGTTTGCGTGTGACCAGCATGTCAGCGGCCGGCCGTTCGAGGTGAATGCTGATTTCCGCTTCGCGATTAAGAATGCTGACAAAGCGCGGCACCGCCACCAGTTCCACTTCCAGCCCCGGATAACGCTCGAACAAGCCGTTCATTCGGCTGGAAAGGAACATGATGCCCAGCCCTTCGGTAACCCCGACGCGAATCTTGCCTAGCGGCGCGGTGGATTGGGTGATTTCTTCCTGGGCCAACAACGCGACGTTTTCCATCGCTTCAGCGTGTTTGAGCAGCGCTTCGCCCGCCGGGGTCAGTTCATAACCCTGGGCATGCTGGACGAACAACGCAGTGCCGAGGCTTTTTTCAATGGCCTCGATGTGCCGCGCCACGGTGGCGTGGGTGGTGTTCAAACGTCGGGCCGCCGTCAGCAAACGCCCGCTACGCTGCAACTCGAGAAAAAACCTCAGGTCATTCCAGTCGAACATGACTCATCCTTGGGTGCAGGTGTTTAAAAACGCACAGCAGGTGCGCAAAAACTAACATTCTTTTGACGAAAGCTAACAACTAGGATGACCGACAACAAGAACAACAAGACGAGGTCAGGGATGCAGTCTTCCCTTGATGAATACGACTACATCGTGGTCGGGGCCGGGCCGGCCGGTTGTTTGCTGGCCAATCGACTCTCGGCCAACCCGCAACATCGCGTCCTGCTGCTTGAAGCCGGTGGCCGCGACAACTATGCGTGGATTCATATCCCCGTCGGTTACTTGTTCTGTATCGGCAACCCGCGCACCGACTGGTGCTTCAAGACCGAAGCGCAACCTGGCTTGCAAGGCCGAACCCTGAGCTACCCGCGCGGCAAAGTGCTGGGTGGCTGCTCTTCGATCAACGGCATGATCTACATGCGCGGCCAGGCCGGCGACTACGACAGCTGGGTCGCCGACGGCAATTCGGGCTGGAGCTGGCAGGACGTGCTGCCACTGTTCAAGAAAAGCGAAAACCACTTTGCCGGCGATTCGGACTTTCACAGCGGTGCCGGTGAGTGGCGAGTCGAACGCCAGCGCCTGTCGTGGCCGATTCTCGATGCCTTCCGCAGTGCCGCCGAGCAAAGCGGCATTGCCAGCATCGATGATTTCAACCAGGGCGACAACGAAGGTTGCGGCTACTTCCAGGTCAACCAAAAGTCCGGGATCCGCTGGAATGCGGCCAAGGCGTTTCTCAAGCCGATTCGTCATCGCCCGAATCTGACGGTGCTGACCGGCGTCGAAGTTGACCGCGTGTTGCTGGAAAACGCCCGGGCTTCGGCGGTCAGCGCACGCTGGCAGGGACAGGCGAAGACCTTCAAGGCACGCAAGGAAATCGTCCTGTGCGCAGGGTCTGTCGGTTCGCCGAGCATCCTTCAGCGCTCGGGAATTGGCCCTCGCCCATTGCTGCAACGCCTTGGCATCGGCGTCGCCCACGAACTATCGGGGGTGGGCGGCAACCTGCAGGATCACCTGCAACTGCGGCTGATCTACAAACTGGAAAACGCCCGCACCCTCAATCAGATTGCCGGCAACGTTTGGGGCAAGATGGGCATGGGCCTGCGTTATCTGTATGACCGCAGCGGTCCGCTGTCCATGGCGCCGAGTCAGTTGGGCGCTTTCGCTCGTTCGGGTCCGGAACAGACGTCGGCGAACCTTGAATATCACGTCCAGCCGCTGTCACTGGAGCGCTTCGGCGAACCGTTGCATGCCTTCCCGGCATTCACCGCATCGGTCTGCGACTTGCGTCCGCAAAGTCGCGGCCGGGTGGAAATCCGTTCCGCCAACCCGCAGGAATCACCGCTGATTCAACCCAACTACCTGAGCCATCCGGAGGATTTGCGCGTCGCGGCCGATGCCATTCGCTTGACCCGGCGCATCGTTGCCGCGCCGGCGCTGAAGGCGTTCAACCCGGTGGAATACTTGCCCGGTGATAGCTTGCACAGCGAGGAGGAACTGCACGAAGCCGCCGCTCGAATCGGCACCACAATTTTTCATCCGGTCGGCACTTGCCGGATGGGCAACGGTGCGGACGCGGTGGTCGATGCCGAACTGTGTGTGCATGGCATCCCGGGCCTTCGCATCGCCGACGCCTCGATCATGCCGAGAATCACCTCCGGCAACACGTGTTCACCTACGCTGATGATCGCGGAGAAAGCCGCACACATGATCCTCAACCCCAACACAAGGAACATCACGCCAGAACTGGAACTGGCAACGACTACATGAATCACCCTGTAGGAGCCGGCTTGCTGGCGATAGCGTCCCTGAGATCGCCATCGCCAGCAAGCCGGCTCCTACAGGGTGCGAGGACACACGGAACATCAC
>NZ_JAGYGD010000052.1:0-29461 GCF_019947275.1 Pseudomonas sp. GL-RE-29 | reverse complement strand
AATGCGCAAATACCTGACAGGCTTGTGGGCGTGTATACGAACTGAAGAGGATTTCAACACGGCCAAGCTTTTCAGCGAAAAGCACCTGCTGAAAGCTTGACCGCGAACAGAGTATCTACAGGTTTTGTGTCGTTCATTGAAAGCTGGATCGACGCTCAAACTGTAGGAGCAAGCTTGCTCGCGATAACGGCAGTCAATTCACCGCAGTGTTCAGGCCAACACCCGCTCCAGCGTCCGTGTCACCCCAACCTCGCGCAAACTGTTGCAACACCACTCAAACGCCGCGACGAATTCCGGCGAGTGAGGAATCGTCGTGCCGAAAATCTCCTCAACCGCCAGCAACCGCTGGGTAATTAACACATCGTCCACCACCAACGCCTGACAAAACGCCGCCCTCGGGTCCGGTATGGCGTAGGTATCGCCATTCTCATCCACCCCCTTCAAGTACAAGGCCCACGCCGCCACTACCAGCGCCGCACGCTTGGTCTCTCGGCCATCGGCAATCAAGCGATTGATGGTCGGCACGGTGAATTTCGGAAACTTCGACGAACCGTCTGAACACACTCGCTCCAGTTGATCGGCAATCGCCTGGTTGGAGAAGCGCGCCACCAGCGTGTTTTTGTACTCGGTCAGGTCGATCCCCGGCACCGGCGACAGTTGCGGCGTCACATCCTGGTCCATATAAGCCCGCATGTAGCGCACGAACAGCGGGTCGTTCATGGTCTCGTGGACGAAGCGATAACCCTTGAGGAAACCGAGATAAGTCAGGGCCAGGTGACTGCCGTTGAGCAACTTGATCTTCATTTCTTCGTACGGCGTGACGTCATCGGTGAACTGCACGCCGACCTTTTCCCAGGCCGGGCGGCCGTTGACGAATTTGTCTTCCAGCACCCACTGCACAAAGGGCTCGCAGACTACCGGCCAGGCGTCGTCCACCGCGTGTTTGTCGGCCAGTTGCAGACGATGTTCAGTGCTGGTCATCGGCGTGATGCGGTCGACCATGGCGTTGGGGAAACTTACGTTTTGTTCGATCCAGTCCCGCAGGTCGGCATCGCGCAGGGCGGCGAAGGCCAGCAGTGCTTTACGGGTGACTGCGCCGTTGTGTGGCAGGTTATCGCAAGACATCAAGGTGAACGCCGGCGTGCCGGTCCCGCGACGTTTGGCCAGGGCGGCACAGAGGAAACCGAATACGGTTTTCGGTGCGTTGGGGTTCGCCAGGTCGTGCTGGATCTGCGGTAGGTGGGCCATGAACTCGCCGTTGCTGTCGTCGATGCAGTAGCCGCCTTCGGTGATGGTCAGCGAGACGATGCGGATCTCAGGGCTGGCGAGTTTGTCGATCAGCGCCAGGGCATCGTCTTCGGCCAGCAGCATGTCGCGGATGGCGCCGATGACCCGGACTTCGGTGTCGTCGGTATCACCGAGTTCGAACAGGGTGAACAGGTAGTCCTGTTCTTTCAGGTCGTCCCGGGCGCGTCGGTCTTCGGCACGCAGGCCGACGCCGCAGATGGCCCAGTCCAGGCCTTCGCCGGTGTTCATCAACGCATCGGTGTAATACGCCTGATGGGCACGGTGGAAACCGCCGACGCCGATGTGCGCAATGCCTTGGCGGGTGTCGCTCAGGGCGTAGGCGGGCAGGACCACTTCGGGCGCGAGGCGGTGCAGATTCTGTTGATTGAGTTTCATCGCAGGCTCTCTGAATCAGGCAGCGACGCGCAACGGGCGGGTCAGCGCCACGCCGTCGGCATCGAATAAATGGCAGTGGTTGGCGTCCAGGTGCAGGCCCAAGGTTTCGCCGTAGCGGCTGGCCAGGTCGCCGCGAACCCGCAGGGTCAACGCTTCGCCGGACGAGGTCCGCACGTGGCAGAAGGTGTCGCTGCCCAGGCGTTCGCTGACATCGGCGGTGACGTGCAAGGTGCAATCGTCCGGTTTCGCCAGTTCGAGGTGTTCCGGGCGAATGCCCAAAGTGACCGCGGCGCCAACGCTGAGGTTGGCGCCGCTCAGCGGCAGGCTGATGCGGGTGCCGGCGTCCAGTTGTACTTCGCAGCCCTGGTTGTCGACACGGCTGACTTTGCCTTTGAGGAAACCCATTTTCGGTGTGCCGAGAAAACCGGCGACGAACAGATTGACCGGTTGGTGATACAGGTCCAGCGGTGAGCCGACCTGCTCGATTTTACCGGCATTGAGCACCACCACCTTGTCGGCCATGGTCATGGCTTCGACCTGGTCGTGGGTCACATAAATCATGGTGGCTTGCAGCTCTTTGTGCAGGCGCAACAGCTCAAGACGCATCTGCACCCGTAGTGCCGCGTCGAGGTTGGACAGAGGCTCGTCGAACAGGAAGATTTTTGGGTTGCGCACAATCGCCCGGCCAATCGCAACCCGCTGACGTTGCCCGCCCGACAGTTGCTTGGGCTTGCGCTCCAGCATCGGCCCCAGCTCAAGAATGCGCGCCGCTTCGCCGACTTTTTTCTCGACTTCGGCCTTCGATACGCCCGCCAGATCGAGGGCAAACGACATGTTTTTGCGCACGCTCATGTGCGGGTACAAGGCGTAGGTTTGGAACACCATCGCCAGATCACGTTTGGCCGGGCTGACTTCGGTGATGTCGCGGCCATCGAGTTCGATGGTGCCGCCGCTGACTTCTTCCAGGCCGGCGATCAGACGCAGCAGGGTGGATTTACCGCAGCCGGACGGGCCGACGAAGACCACGAATTCCTTGTCGTTCACTTCCAGGTCGATGCCCTTGATGATGGAAAAGCCTTCGAAGCCTTTTTGCAGACTCTTGATTTTCAGGTTGGCCATGGTGATGAGCCTCCGGGTGTTGTTATTCGATTGAGCCCCGATCGGGCTTTTGTAGGAGCCGGCTTGCTGGCGATGAGGCCCTTGAATTTCACATCGCACTTGCGGCCGTCATCGCCAGCAAGCCGGCTCCTACAGGGGATCGTGTTGTGATCTTTATTTCACGGCGCCGAAGGACAGGCCGCGCACCAGTTGTTTCTGGCTGATCCAGCCGAAGATCAGGATTGGCGCACACGCCAGGGTCGATACGGCCGACAACTTGGCCCAGAACAACCCTTCGGGACTCGAATACGAGGCGATCAGCGCGGTCAGTGGTGCGGCGTTGGATGAGGTCAGGTTCAACGACCAGAAGGCTTCGTTCCAGCACAGGATCAGCGACAACAGCACCGTGGACGCCAGACCCCCCTTGGCGATGGGCAGCAGCACCCGGACCATTTCCTGCCACAGGGTGGCACCGTCCAGCCGCGCGGCTTCGAGGATGTCTTTCGGAATGTCCTTGAAGTAGGTGTAAATCATCCAGACCACGATCGGCAGGTTGATCAGCGTGTAGATCACGATCAGAGCGATGCGCGTGTCGAGCAGGCCGAAACTCTTGGCCAGCAGATAGATCGGCATCAGTACGCCTACTGGCGGCAGCATTTTGGTGGAGAGCATCCACAGCAATGTGCCCTTGGTACGCTGGGTTTCGTAGAACGCCATCGAGTAAGCCGCTGGCACCGCGATCAACAGGCACAGGGCCGTCGCGCTGAAGGAAATCACCACCGAGTTCCAGGCGAAACTGAAGTAGTCGCTGCGCTCGTTGATGTGCAGGTAGTTCTCCAGCGTCGGTGTGAAGATGAACTGCGGCGGCGTGGCGAAGGCATCGATTTCGGTTTTGAAACTGGTCAGCACCATCCAGAAAATCGGGAAGAAAATAAGGATCGCAACGGCCCAGGCCAAGGTGCCGAGCAGCAGGCTTTGCAGGCGACGGGATTGTTGAAGAGTCATGGCAGGCCTCAGGCTTTGTCTGTCAGGTTTTTGCCGATCATCCGCACCAGCACGATGGCCGCGACGTTGGCAATCACCACCGCGATCAAGCCGCCCGCGGATGCCATGCCGACGTCGAACTGCACCAGCGCCTGGTTGTAGATCAGGTAGGCGAGGTTGGTCGAGGCGTAGCCGGGGCCGCCGTTGGTGGTGGTAAAGATTTCGGCGAATACCGAGAGCAGGAAGATGGTTTCGATCATCACCACCACCGCAATCGGCCGTGCCAGGTGAGGCAGGGTCAGGTGCCAGAAAATCGCGATGGGGCCGGCACCGTCGAGGCGCGCGGCTTCTTTCTGTTCCTGGTCGAGGGACTGCATGGCGGTCATCAGGATCAGGATCGCGAAGGGCAGCCATTGCCAGGAGACAATGATGATGATCGACAGCAACGGGTAGTGCGCCAGCCAGTCCACCGGTTGCGCGCCGAACAGTTTCCAGACGTAGGCGAGCATCCCCGACACCGGATGGAAAATCAGGTTCTTCCAGATCAGCGCCCCGACCGTGGGCATGATGAAAAACGGCGAGATCAGCATGACCCGGACGATGCCGCGCCCGAGAAAATCGCTGGCTTCCAGCAAGGCGCTGATCAACACGCCGAACACCACACTGATCAGCAGCACACTGCCTACCAGCAACAGGGTGTTGGTGGCGCCGGGCATGAACCCGGAATCCGTGAGGAAGTAGGTAAAGTTCTCCAGCCCGACGAACTCGTTTTCGCCGGGATTGAGCAGGTTGTAGCGAATCAGTGAAAAGTAAACGGTCATGCCCAGCGGCACGATCATCCACAGCAGCAACAATGCCACCGAAGGACTGACCAGAAACCAGCCAGGGTTGCTCAACCGGCTTTTACGCAGCGGTTGAGGGATTTCCATGTGAGCTTTGGCGGTTGAAGTATTCATGGTGATCACTTGCTCGTTGTCCGGCGAGTTCTCTGTGGCGAGGGAGCTTGCTCCCGCTCGGCTGCGAAGCAGTCGTAAATCCGGGTAGCACGTTGCGTCTGCTAGATCGCTGGGGGCCGCTTCGCAGCCCGGCGGGAGCAAGCTCCCTTGCCACATGAAGGATGTTGCGGTGGTTATTTGGGATAACCGGCGCGCTTCATCTCGCGTTCGGTGGTTTGCTGCGCCGCTGTCAGCGCCTGGTCTACGGTGGTCTGGCCGATCAGCGCCGCCGAGAACGATTTGCCGACCTGGGTGCCGATGCCCTGGAACTCAGGAATGGTCACCAACTGAATGCCGATGTAAGGCACCGGTTTCAGCGTTGGCTTGCTCGGGTCCGCCGCCTTGAGCGATTCGAGCGTGACTTTGGCGAACGGCGCGGCACTCATATAGGCCTCGCTGTAAGTAGAGGCGCGAGTACCTGGCGGCACGTTGGCAATGCCGTCTTTTTCCGCGACCAGCGCCCCGTATTCCTTGGAAGTCGCCCAGGCGCTGAAGGTTTTCGCCGCGTCCTTGGCCTTGGAACTGGTCGGAATGGCGAGGGCCCAGGAGTACAACCAGGCCGAGCCTTTGTCAGTGGTCTCATGCGGCGCATAGGTAAAGCCGACGTGATCGCTGACTTTGCTCTGGGTCTTGTCGGTAACGAACGAGCCGGCAACGCTGGCATCGACCCAGATCGCGCATTTGCCGCTGTTGAACAGCGCCAGGTTTTCGTTGAAACCGTTGCTGGATGCACCCGGCGGACCGGATTTCTTCATGGTGTCGACGTAGAAGTTCAGCGCGTTTTTCCACTCAGGGCCGGTGAATTCCGGCTGCCATTTCTCATCGAACCAACGTGCACCGAAAGCGTTGGCTACGGTGGTGATCAGCGCCATGTTCTCGCCCCAGCCGGCCTTGCCGCGCAGGCAGATGCCGTACTGTTCTTTGTCCTTGTTGGTGAGTTTGCCGGCGAACTCGGCTATCTGCGTCCAGGTCGGGCGCTCGGGCATGGTCAGGCCGGCGTCCTTGAACAGGTCGGTGCGGTAATAAGTGATCGAGCTTTCGGCGTAGAACGGCAGGGCGTACAGCGAACCCTTTACCGACAGGCCTTCGCGCACCGACGGGAACACGTCGTCGAGGGCGTAGCTGGCCGGCAAGTCCTTCATCGGTTCCAGCCAACCTTTTGCGCCCCACAGTGCCGCTTCGTACATGCCGATGGTCAGCACGTCGAATTGTCCGCCCTGAGTGGCGATATCGGTGGTCAGGCGCTGACGCAGAACGTTTTCTTCGAGTACCACCCAATTGAGCTTGATGTCCGGATGCTCGGCCTCGAAGGTTTTCGAGAGCTTTTGCATGCGGATCATGTCGCTGTTGTTGACGGTGGCGATGGTCAGGGTCTGGGCGCCAAGGCTGACGCTACTGAGGGTCATGCAGGTGAGGGCAAGCAGAGCTTTTACAGAAGGTTGCATCGTGCACTCCTTTTCTGCACCCGGTGGGTTACAGAAGGACAGTTATTGTTTTTGTGTCTTCCGAAGGCGGGAAGAATGTGCGCTGATTACAGCCTTCAATTGAGGGCGAGACAAATCATCCATCGCACTTGGATTAATACTTTTTTGCACTAGACTTTAGTGCGGTGGACGCAGGGAAGGGCATTTCGGCGGTGAAGTGATATCGAATCAGTACAGGTTTCACGGCCTTGAAAGCAAAAGATCGCAGCCTTCGGCAGCCTGTAGGAGCTGCCGAAGGCTGCGATCTTTTGATCTTTACGCTACAGGTGATTTTGCTCAGTCAACCGCTGCACCACCAACCGCCGATAGTGCGACGGCGTCATGCCCTTCAGTTGCTGAAAGCGACGATTGAAGTTGGAAATATTGTTGAATCCGGATTCAAAGCACACATCAGTCACCGGTTTGTCGCCATCAGCCAACAACTCGCAGGACTTGCTGATACGCAGGCGATTGACGAACTCGATAAAATTGCGCCCGGTCGCTTGCTTGAACACCCTGCTGAAATAAGTCGGCTTCATGCCCAGATGCTCGGCGACTTCCTCCAGCGGCAACTCGCGGGCGTAGTGAGCGAAGATGTAATCCACGGCGCGGTTGGTGCGGTCAATGTTGTGCTCGTCGGCCAACTGCGGCGTGGTGGCGCCGGACAGCAACTGATAATCGTCAGAAGCCGCCAGCAACTCCAGCAAAATGAAAAAGTGCCCGAGGCGAGTCACGCCCTGGGTGTCGGCGATGCACTGCATCAAGTCCATCGCCTGGCGAATGGTGTGTTTGCAACGAAACTCGATGCCGTACTGCGCACGTTCTAGCAGTGGCGCGAGGGTCTTGAGTTCGGTGAACACCTGGTAACCGCCATCGAACAACTCGTCGGTGAAGTTGACCAACATGTCGCGCTTGGGCACCACTTCATCTTCGGCTACCTGGCTGATCCAGTTGTGGGGCAGGTTGGGGCCGGTGAGGAACAGGCTTTGCGGATAGAAGTTGCCGATGTAGTCGCCAATGAACACCTTGCCGGAACTGGCGACGATCAGGTGCAGCTCGTATTCCTTGTGAAAATGCCAACGCACTAAGGGGCAGGGGAAACCGTGCTGGCGATAGATGATGGACAAGCCGTTATGGTCGTCCATCAGTTCGTAGGAAGGGTCGGTGACTCTGGCGTTTCGGGTCATGTCAGGGCACTTTTATTGTTTTTGCCTGATGATCATGCCTCTATCGAGGTCGCCAATACCAGTTTGTATTAAGCCGAAAACCTAGTGCGCGGCGGGCGGCTCATGCAAGGCGCTGCCGTAAACGGCTTTCAGACTGCTGGCAATCCAGCAATACCGGACGATCTCGGAGTCTTCAAAAAAATCGGTACTGATAATGCTGCAGCGGGTGACCCAGCTACGGGTGGTATTAAACCAGTCGTTGATGCGATGTTTTATGTTTCCAGGCCCGCCCAGCAACGAGTAAGTGGTGGCTGACAGCGACCAGAGAAATGTCTCGTAGGGTGCATGCTCCAGCGTTGTGGCGATGTGGCGTTGGAGTTCTGCAGTATCGGTGAAGGTGCTGTCGTGCCACTTGTGCGGTATGCGTGGCCAAAAATAGTTATCGTCCAGATCTGGTGTGTGCGCTGCGGCCATGATGATGCGGCGATGCGCACTCGATCGCTTGAGCTCTCCCACCGTTTTCACAGCGTCGTAGGGAGGGACGATGCGCAGCCCCAGCCGGCGCACCAGTCGATCACTGAGCTTTTTATGATCGAAGAGCTCATCGCCATTGCCCAATTGATGAAAGCCCAGCACGAGGAATTCGTCCGGGTTTCGATCAAGAAACACCAACACCGCGTCGATCAACTCCTCCAGCACACGCTCTGAGCGAAAGCCATTGTGATGAAAGTAAAAGACCGGTTCCGGACCTTGCGTATAACCGAGCCGGATATCAAAAGCCCGCGCGCCGTTGGTAAGTTGCCAGGCAAATGAATCGTTTTGACAGCTTGTCCAGTGGCCGAGCACTGCATCCTGACTGGGGGCTTTTTTGTCCATGCCGGCATTATGCGTACAGGGCCAGACGATATCGGTCAGCTTCAACTGATCGATATCCAGCACGTTGCTCATCCATTTCTGCTTGTCGAGGGTATTTGTAGAGCCGTGGGTCATGACAGTTCCTTGTCTTTGACCTCATCCCATCCTTGAGGTGAGGAAGTCCATGTGACGGATGTGGAGCGTGCCCACATCCGTAGTATTCGCCTCAGAACAAGGCTTTCATGACCCAGCATAGAAGTGCGTGGCAGTTTTACCAGCCATGGAAATATTTCCACAAATATAGCTAATTAGTGGCTTGGTGTTACTGGGTATTTTTTTCCGGCTTTAATCAGGTTTGCTACTCGGCAGTAAGAAACGATTTTTGAGTAGTTTATGAAGTCGAAATTGATAATGTTGCACTTTGTTGCCCAGTCACTTTTTTCTGTATCAAACCAGGAGTCGAGATGATCTCGAATTTCATCAGGGCCAAACGCGTCATAACAGGTTGCGGAAAGCGACCAAAACTCCCCTTGAACGGGCGGTTTTTTCATGACTTCGGCAATGTATCTGTTCAGTTCGCCAGGGTTGACAAAGGTTTCGCCAATCCATTTATGCTCGATTTTTTCGCAAAACCAGTTGTAGTCCAAGTCTCTGTGCCGCGGAGCAGCTACCAATACCCGCTGTAATGGACTGATTTGTTTGAGTTTGGCCAGACTCAAATGGCGGTTTGCGGTTGGGATCATTTGCTCGTGAAGATGCTCCCGCATCATGGCGTTGAAGTATTTGAAATCAAACGCCTCCTTCCCGTCATTCAGTTTATGAAAGGCAAGTACTATGAATTCATCATTGCTTTTTACAAGAAAATCCTTGATGTCGCTTACAAGGTCTCCGAGAGTGCGGGAAGATAAATGGTTGTCATGGTGGAAGCGAAATTTTGCCAGTCCTACTGCGTCAGCGTCGTAAAACAATCTGACATCCAGCGCTCTTGATCCACGGCTAAGTTGGGAGAAAAACGGGACATCCTGACAGATTAAATACTTGCGGGGAGGTGCAAGCGCGTAGGATGCTTCCTTGTCACAACCCGCATTGTGGGTGCCTGGAAGTGTCATCTCGCCGAGGGTTAGAGTGTCAATGTCCGGGGTGGCTTTCATCCATTCGTAACTATTGAAGTTGCTCATTAATGCATCCTTGCATCGAATTGATAAGAGCGCCACATTTACAGATTTATAAGTGTGGCGGAGTGCGAGACTTTTATAGCGATTAAATACGTTTTTGCCAATAATTAGCTTGGTAGAAAGTGTAAGCGCTTTATTCGTTTGTTGTACGCTGTCTATGTTGCAATTTACAAAATTCGGTTTTTTGCTTCAATCCACTGCGCCATATATTGAGTGCTCTTGTGGTGATGGTGGCGCAACATGCTGCCGGTGAAATTATTGGTCCTAAGTTGCGCCAGATGTTGCTTGCAGTGCGATAACTTGCTGATTAATGCAGGCCCATGTATCGACTGCTGATAGCGATCGGCCAATAAGGTCTGCCCGTGGGATTGGGCACACAACCATAGTTCTTTGTCTTTATAAAGTCGGACCGCGGCATCGGCGATTTCACGTGCACTACCGGTCACCGAGCCGGGCCATGGTTCTTCCCCATGCATAGCTTCCGCCCCTACAGGCGTCGTGACATTGGGGGTGCCGCACAGCATGGCATCGACGATTTTGCCTTTGATCCCCGCACCGAAGCGTAATGGTGCCAGGCATACCCTGGCCGCGGACATGACTTGCAACGCGTCCTCAGCCCAGTTCATTACGTGAAACCCTTGGGCGGCATTGTGCAGTGCGGTGGCCTTGGGCGGGGTGTAAGCACCGTAGATATGCAACTGAGCCGTGGGTAATTGCTCGCGGATCATTGGCCAAATGGCCGTCTTCAACCACAGCACCGCATCCCAATTGGGCGCGTGACGGAAGTTGCCAATGTGCAGGAAATGCGCACGATCCTCGAACGATATGGGCGCAGTACCCGGTAAATCGACCATCAGCGGGCACCAGTGCAGCAGGTCGCGTGGCACTTCGAATTGTTCGACCAGCAACTCGATTTCCACTTCGGAGATCATCAGGTTCAGATCGCAGCGGTAAATCGCCGCGATTTCCCGTTTGGCCAGATCGGTATCTGCCATGAACTCGAATTCCTCACGCAACGCCGGCGCGAACAAATCACTGAAGTCGTTGGTGTCGTTACTGGCGTTCAAACGCGCCTTCAGCCGCTGGTGCCGGGCATCGCGCAAGCTTTGAAGGTCGGAAGTTTCCAGTACACGCAGAGCGTCAGGACAGTGCTTTTCAACGCGCCAGCCGAACTGTTCTTCCATCATGAAACGATCGAACAGCACGATGTCAGGCGACAGTTCACTGATGAAAGTGTCGAAGCTGCTGTTGTTCAACTCGATCGGTACTTCGCGAATACCCAGCACCGTGAGGTCGGCCCGGTGTTCACCGCTGTTGGCCGGACTGCTGAAGGTGATGTCCCAGCCTTGCTGCAAAAACGTCTCGAGGATTTGCATCATGTGCCCACCGGCCGCGGAAGAGCGTGGCTCGGGCCAAACGTAGCCAATGATCAGGACTTTGGTTGCGTGGGGCTGAATCATGAGTGGGAGTTCCTTGAAACAACGGGGGCGTGAGGAAGGAAGGCAAGGGATGGGATTAGAACATTTATTACAAGCTGGCGCCCCTGGGTCAGAGGCGCCATGTATGCGGAGTCGGAATCATATTCCGCTTTTTTTACCCTTTGTTCAGATCATAGGAAATTTCTCTCCATTTAGAATGTCATTAATCCATTCTGGATCCGTCGGGCTTTCCCAGATGTGGGGGCCGGTGGGATTAAGCGTGTCAGGCGCCAACAGCATTTTTCCTTCTGCCTGCCATGCCAACATTCGTAGATCAAGATGAACGATGAACTCTTTCGCGGGGCAACTGATCCCACCCCATGGGTCAACGACCCAGGCATCTTTAAACGCGGGTTCACTGAAATCGACGGTCTTGCCAATCGTTCCACTAGGCACTCCCACCACAGTGAAGGTGTGGCCCGTCATTTGCCATATCTCGGCAATGCCTCCACTCTCATCAATGATTTTTTTGGCGGCCCAGGCCATCTGGTCACAGTTTCCCGCGCCTGTCCTGAGTATCACATCTGCATAATCTGGTGAATCTGCCTTGGATTGGACCCAAATCACCACAGGGCTGGAGAGCACTTGGCGCTGAATATCAGTCGGATCATTCGCGATAACCTGATTGGCCGATCTCAGACCTGTCGCCTTGAACTGTTCATCTACTTGTGATTTCGCTTGTTCGGCATAGACCTTGTTTTGATTTGTAGCCGAAAGTTGATTGAAGCCAGGCCTCTTGGCAATCGGTTCGACTTTGATGGACGAGGCAGCAACTTCGACGCTTTGAATATTACCTCTGTTCCATACGGCAAGAATGAATTCACGTTTCTTCTCATCCGTAAGCAGTGCCGTTTTCGCTTTCAGATCCGAGATTTTTTGATGCGTAAAGCCTTTTTTCAATATCAGGTCCATATAAATGGAATCCAATGGAGGCAATGCGACAAAATCATTGTTAATCGATATGCCTGCTGCTATCAGGTATTGATCTTTTAGTTTGTCATGTTCCGTTATAAGGCCGTTGTCAAGGCTGTCAGAGTATTGGAGGTCTATTTTCTTGAATGCGAGGTTATTGACAGTGGCTGCATCGTAGTCACAGTAGTAGAAAAGCCCGGTGTCTGACTCCACCACCAGATAGGATTTCATTCCTGTATTCTGGTAGTCGTAATTGACCAGAAAACCTCTAGCGTCTCGTTGGTCATCGACACCATGGACGATGCCGTCGAGTTTGACTACGCGGGTGTTCTTGTCAAGATCGGCATCCACCTCCTTGTTGGGTAGGCCAAAGTGCTTGTCCGGAATAATTTTGCCCGTAGTATGGAGTTTGTATTGCAGTGGTTCTTTCAAGGGGGAGGGAATAAGCGTTTGAATGTTGTTATTAGTGGAAACGGTAAACAAGCGTCGCTCCTGAATTACCTGGCGGGGACTTCCATTTACAGATAATGATGGAAAAAGACGCTTGTGTTGAATGGATTGCAGTCGTTTCAAGCGGCGAGATTTTCCTCCCACAACCTTTTTCGAGAAACAGAGATTTCCGGTGCGTTTGGAAATTCGGCCTAGACTACATACGTCCTCGAAGCCCTCTACTTGTTTAAAGAAAACCGGCGATGACAAGTCATTAAGCACCCCCGGATTTTCAGGATCGAGGCGATACACCTTTTCGCCAACCACAACATCGGTATGTGTCGAGCGATGGATTACATGCGGTTTAGCGTCGAACAGCCGGGAGTTGGTGAGTGCAGTTGAACCGTCACTGAACGTTGTTCGCTCCAGTGTGATGGAACTGTCCGGGCTGAAGTTTTCGAGCGCCGCGCCGTATGCCCGATTTCTCTCGCGATCAAACGCAAACCACTTGCCATCAATGAACCGGGCAGTGAATTGGGTGGATTGGCCCGTGGCCTCGGCAGCATGAGTCGCTCCCTCGGCAATATCCGCCCGTTTTATCAGGTCGGCGTGGCTAATGGCTTTCGTCGTT
Organism: Pseudomonas sp. GL-RE-29; assembly: GCF_019947275.1. Classification (NCBI taxonomy): domain Bacteria; kingdom Pseudomonadati; phylum Pseudomonadota; class Gammaproteobacteria; order Pseudomonadales; family Pseudomonadaceae; genus Pseudomonas; species Pseudomonas sp. GL-RE-29. The sequence goes on along the minus strand of NZ_JAGYGD010000052.1, from coordinate 16,592 downwards.
CCAAAGAGCTCTGCCAGCTGATTGAGTCCATGTACAGACCCTCTATAGGCTGCCGCGCTCAGTCTGCCAGCGGTATTAAACACACTACCAATCAGATCACCAAAACCATCGAGTGGATTGGCGTTGATTACGATAGCTTTGGAAACAACCCATGCGCTTTTCAACGCCTTGGGCATGGATCTTATGACCGACGATGCAACAATTTTTGCTACTTTACTTCCGGCCTTTGCAAACGGGAGAGCGTTTCCAAATAAATCTAACTTAACTTCGTCACGCGCTTCAGAGTATTTGCCTTCCTGGATTTTATCAATGGCTGTTTTAAACGGTACGAGACCTAATAAGAAGTCTTTTGCTGTCTTGTCAAAGTCGTCTCTCTCCATCGAGAGCGTCTTACCTTTTGCCAGTGCGCTCATGCCGATCTCATCGTTAATGAAGTGATCTTGTACAACGACATGTGCGATGCGGGCACTACGAGAGTCGGGCGAAAGTGTATTCGGTATAGCGTCGAAATCAAATCCGGTAGGGTAGGTCCTATCCAGCCAGCGCGTAGGCTCAATTTCGTCGAAGATGACGTTGGAAGTAACATTTTCCCGAGGAGGAGTTCCTTTTAGGTAGGCCTCAAAATCGACCGGCTGGTCTGTTCCTTGCTCTACAAGTTTGGCTGTTAAGTAAAATGCTTTAGAATAACTCAGGCCTCGCTCTAAGGTGTTCGGCAGTAATAGGTTTTTACTGATTTTCTGAGCGCCCGGAAACAACTCTAACCAAATAACCTCTCCTTTGTATTCGGACCGTATAATTATCCCGTGAATGCCCTTTTCGTTATCCCTCATCGCCATCAGCTCCTCGGCAGGAGTCTCTAGGGAAGTTGAGGTTTTAACCGCTGTTCGTACGGAGTAAAAGGTCTGCTGCCCATATTCCAGATTTTTACGATCTTCTACTGATAATTGCGCAAATAGGTTTAAAATTTCACTCGCCGACCCTTTTTGAATGTTGTGATACCAGACAGGAAAGTCTCGGGCGAATAGATTTGTGACATTCTTTAAGTCTTTAAACTTCGGTTCCAATGCGGAAATGTCTACCTCTGGGTCCGAAGATTCCCATTTGCCGGATTGCAACAGCCCACTCATATGAGCATCCAACAACGAAGTGGTGAGCGGCGGACCAGCAGGTTTTTCCTTCTTATCTCGTTTTTCTGTAATGCATACGTTTTCCAAAAGCACATCAGGTCCCAGGACCTGAATCAAATCAGCCCGCGCATAGTCTTCCAGCATCGGTACCGCTGCTTGCAAATAGGTTCGAGCGTCGGCGAGATTTTTGCTGTTTTCCTGAAATTTTTGCCGGGCGATGATTTTTTGCTGGTCTGTATATTCGCCGCTGGCGCTCTTCGCAATGATGCCGTTGGCGACGGCCCAGTCTACAAGTGGGGGCTCCGATAGTGCTCGTACGTTGATGTCCTCGCCGAGCGAAATAGGCAGAAGGGCACCGTATTGAATGGCGTCCTCATAGTTCATGTTTCTCGGCGCACCTTTGGCCACTGATTCAATGCGAGCAACGCTGAGCCTCAGCATTGCCCATACATCAGAACCGCAGACCAGATTATCTGGAAGACCCTTCACCTGGAATTCTGGCGCAAGGGCGCTGACAAAATGATACGCCGCCACAGGTGCGGTTCTGGCGTCTAATTTGGGGTTGTTGATGAGGTGGCGTTCAAGGTCGGCGATCACTTCGGAGGGTTTCTTTCCCACGTTAGTGTCTTTTGCCAGATCGTAACCGGCAACGTGGTTGCGCCTCGCGCCCACGGCAGGATCAAGGTCAAGCAACAGCGCAGCCAGGACCAATCCAGTTTCGGTTTCTTGAGTCGAGATGAAACCTAATCGAGTTACCAGCTGCTTCCCCAACTCTTGGGCCCTGGTGCTACGTAGCGCCTGAATCAGGCCGTGGTCGGCGTTGAGCATTGGTGTGTGCGGCAGGAGATACTTAAGCAATCCGCTGCCGCGTCGGTAGCCAGGGATTCCCTCCACTGTGGTTTGGATCAAGGCTACCTGGGTGGTCGTCAACGGAGTGGGGTCGCCAAAAACACCCCGGTAGTTTTCGAAATAGGGGCTTCTGGGTGCAGGGAAGCTCAAAACGTTAATCAGATTGCGTATCTCGGCCACATTTTTCGGGACGAGCCAAGGATTGTCGCTGATGAAGGTTTGCGCGAGGACCATTCTTTGGGCATCGACCGGATGTTTGGCCGCGAATGTAGAATCCGGGTCGATGGGAATTCGTGTTTCAGTGAGGTCAACGAGCGCGTCGTCGGACTTTCCTTTAATCAGATCATTCAAGGCCAATATCAGCGCATGATGATTGTAATGATTGCCTAAGCGGCGTCTGTCTCTTTTAAGAATGGCCTCGGTTCTTGGCTCCAGTGGCCTTATTGGATCATCAGGCGAAACTTCGGAAAATGCTTCCTGTCTGTCCAGTTCATTGGCGCGGGAGAGGGATTGGGTTGCGCTCAATTGACGGTTTTCTGCGTAAAATCCTCCCACCAACATGACGGGTACCTTTCCGTCGGAGGACGGGTACGGCACTTGGTCGAACATCGGATCGACGACCTGGGCCGCGTCAAGTATCAAGGGCGCGTGGTACGCCCATCCAGAATTATCCGTCAGGCTGAAGGTCTTGGTTGTCCCGTTCACGGTACCGGTCAGTTCACTTTCAACTACGTCCACCTTCACCGTTGTGAGGTCGAGTCCAACCTCTGCGGCCCAGTCTGTAAAGAACGGGTCTCTTATGGCTTTGAGATAGTTCAACCAACATTGGCCAAAGGTCGAATGCGTCGGGACATGGATGCTTGAATGGGCGAATGCGCTTGCAGTTGTTCCAGATTGCCGCAACGCCGCGGCGTAGCGAGCTGCCAATTGCTTATCACCATCAGCCCGCGAAATGTCCGTATAAACGGCGCTGCGGCGACTGCGCATTACGCGCACCGCCTCCATTGCTGCAGCAATTTCGGGATCCACTGCGCTGTCGATACCTTGAAAGGTATCGATATCAGGTCCCTGCATTGCATTCATCTTGACGAGGTAGTCATTGAGTTCTGCTTCGTCGTTCGAGGCGTTATCCTCAACATCGGCGGATTGTGTATTGGCGATGGCTGCAACCATCCCGCCGGCATAGTCCGCTTCTCGTTTGCTTCGCGAGGATCGCACGCCGCTATCCGAAGGCTGGTCAACAGCTTCGTGCGAGGCAGAGTCTTCTGCGAGTACCTCCTGAATCTGCTCGCTGTAGCTTTGTCCGGGGTTTGTCTTGGCGTGTTGCTTCAGCAGTGCCTTGACCTCTTGAAGCAGAATTAACTTTTCGGGGGATTCATACATCAGCTCCAGGATGCTTTGTGACAGGGGTTGCAGGTCCTCGGCGAGGGGCGTCTCCAAAATCCTCTCGATTTCATCATCGATCCGCTGCTGATGCGCTGCAGCGGTTTCGGGGAGATCCTCGTACGGCACGATATCGCCTGGCTCGACGGTCGTCTCTTGATCAAGCTGTTCTTGAGGAAGCGTCGAACTTTCGATGGGCGTTGTTACTTCGACAGTTTCTGTAGTGACGGTGGTATCAACCGTTGTGGCTAATCCCCTGGTTGGCTGCTGCCGGTCACTGGTCGGGATTGCGATGGGTGTGGAAACAAGGTTTGGCTGAGTAACAACGGAAGTAGCTTCATCCGACCCCAATTCATCATCAATCTGTTGTTGGGTCAGTGCTGCGCCGTTTTCCAAGGGCGCTAGAGTATCGGTTGGCTCGATATCAGCGGGTGGCTGTTCCGGGAGCTGTTCTTTAAAGAAAGTAAGGTAAGTCCCGAGCGCGGTGAGGAACGCTCCTCCGGCTAAACCCACGCCAGCGGTTGTTGCCGGATTGTTCCTGGCCAATTGATAGCCGGAAGCGGCGGTCCCGACAGCGTAGCCACCAAAGGTGTTGAGTACCGAGGCTAGCTGGGAGACTAGCTGATTGATTGCAGGGGCAAGGGTCTCTCGCCATGATGGGGATGACTCGACTGTAGGACCATAGACTTGATCCTCGTACAAGGGATCACCGCGCTCAGCCGCGTCAAGGGCGGCGAGGGCCTCGAGCCTTTGACGGTCTAACATCGGTATATCTTCAGTCAAAGCCGAAGCCGACGGAAATGTCAGAGCATCATCGATTGCGCCCAACACATCACTAATCGATTGCGCCAACCGGTCCAGCATGGGCCAATCGGATGACGATGTTGGAGCCTCGGCAGCCCCCGGATCATTGCTGATTTTTTTCTCTGAGCCGGTTCCGGTTGGAGGCTTTATGGACGCTATAAAGTCATTGACCACAGCTTCCAGTTCCAGCAACGATGCCTTCCAGGCGTATCCGTCTTTAAGTGACAGCTGATTTAATTCACCCGTACTAGTAGCGCCGGTGTCTTGCTCCCTTATTTTCGATTGCCTTGTATAGGTATGAAATGAAGGGTTCATACATTGCTCTGCGTTTTCCAGAGGGAAACCAACAGCTGTATAAGGAAGGGTGGCTGGCTTACCGTGCCGCGCAGCTGACAGTATCTCGCCACCAATCGTCCCGAATGCGTTGACTACAAACGTCAGCTTTCCCCAACGCCCTCCAGTGTAACGAGGCCCCTCAGTGTCGACTTCTCTGAAAAAACTGGCCTTGTTTTCGATTTCTTGTAACAACGACAGTAGTTCTGAGAACTTCAGCTTGTTCTGCGATTTTTGTGTAGAAGTCGAATCAGTAGGTGAGCCAAAAACGAAGTAACGAGGTGCATTTTCGGAGTGGGTTGCTTTCTGAGATTCAGTGGCAGTAATTACTTCATGCGAGCTACGTTGTGGGGTGTCACCAGTCTGAATCGCGTTAATCTGGTCGCTGAGCTTCTGCGCTGTGGCGAAACCCGTGCCCCAAGGGGCAAGCTCATTCGCACCAGGTTTGCACATAGCACGGAGAAATCTATCAACCAACGTCTTGGCCTCTTTTTGAGGTGGCCGGACGTCGATAAAGTCTTCTAATTGACTCAAGGTTTCATTGAGTTGTCCGTCACTCGCAGGTCGAATGAAAATTCGCGCCTGTTGAGTGAAATCACGCAGTGCATTCCACGTGTCATTGTCGAGGAATTCACCTGCAGCGATCTGCTGTGCTCTATGCGCTCGCGCGATTGTCAATTCTGACTGAATATATCCACCAAGTCCGCCTCTGGCGAAGTAGGTGTTTTCTCCAAAAGTATCTAACCAACGATCCGACGGCAGGGTGCAGATGCAGTCTACAAACTCTCGCAATCGTTCGGACGTGAGTCCTGCGAGCGGTTTGATCGAGCGCATGATTGCCTCGAGGAACAGAGGGGCGAGCTCTTTACCAGTCGGTGTCTGAAGGATGCCGGACTTGAGTGTTTGTAAAACATCCCGTTCCGACATTGACTGGGTACGCAATCGATGCTCAATTGAGGCCCATGCCTTGTTAAGGGAGGCTTGATCAGAAATCGCCCCCTCTTCAGGCCCGAACGTATGGGGGCAAAGCGCCGGAGGTGGGATCGGGGCTTGTGAGTCGCGAGGTGCCGGACTGTTCACTGATGAGGCTTGATTAGGCATCAGCTGAAAAGGTCTGGACGCCGAAATATTGCGCACCGTCGCGTCCGAGATACGAAGGGTCCGTGTCGGCAAAGCTGTCTGGACTGGATTTGACACCGTAGGGGAAGTTGTTGCAGTAGCGTTGACGGGAGGCATGTGGACTCTTATCGATTCGCAAGACGAGGAAAATCCTGGCCCCCCACGGAATCGGGCGACCAAGGCATCAAGCGCAGAAAGATAAGCGAAACGCTTCTTAAAAAAGTGATGGGAATATGTGTAAAGTTCCGTGTGTCAGGCGGCACGTTTTTATTAGCTGCCAAGAATCCCTTTGACCTTATCCCGCAACTGATCAATGGAAAACGGCTTGCCAATCACATGCATGCCTGCAGGCACTTCAATACTTTCCGCATAACCACTGGCAAACAAAATCGGCAGCTCGGGTCGCAGCATCCGCGCTTGAACGGCCAGCTCACGGCCATCCATCACCGGCAGTCCTACGTCGGTCATCATCAAATCGATGTACTGATCCTCATCGTTGAGGAACTCCAGCGCCTGTTCGCTGCCATCCGCTTCAAGCACTTTGAACTCCAGCTCCTCCAGCACGTCGACAATCAGCATGCGCACGATGGCATCGTCTTCGACGACAAGGATGATGGAGGCGTTAGCGGACATAGTCGGATTCTCAAAAAATGATGGGCGGTTGCCGGTCGGTCGAAATCGCCGGCCCTCTTGCATGAGTAAGTGGCGGATCCCGACAAGTTCCCAACGCGCTATAAAAAGAGTAGAGCAGAAGGATACCGCTCCCTTGGCGCGGAAGCAGCTCAATGTAGGACTTTGCGCAAAAACACGTCAGAAAAATGGATCCATTCGGCACTTTTGGGGCAAACTCCGTGGTTTTCACCAGTTCGACAAGGCTTGACTATGACCTCTGCGTCTTCGGTTGATGAGCAACGATTCCGCAAAATCCTGAGCCGCAACATCAGCCTGCCGCTGGGCGTCGGCGCTATCAGTGCGGTTTTTTTCGTGTCGCTGATTACTTATTTGTTGTCGACGATCCAGTGGGTCGAGCACACAGATCGTGTGATCAATAACGCCAATGAGGCGGTCAAGCTGACCGTCGACCTGGAAACCGGGATGCGCGGTTTCCTGCTGAGTGGCGACGACAAGTTTCTCGAACCCTACGAAACCGCTAAACCGCGCGTCGAAGTCGTGCTCAAAACCTTGCTTGAATTGACCGCCGATAATCCGGTGCAAACCGACCGCCTGCACCGGTTGCAGTCCTTGCAGCAGGAGTGGAGTGATTACGCGCAATCGATGATCGACTTGCAGCGAACCAGCGGCGATTACCGCAGTGCGGTTCGGGCCGGGAAGGGCAAGCGCCTGACCGACGAGGTTCGCAAGCAGTTCGAAGACGTGATCGACATGGAGCAGCAGTTGCGTGCCGCGCGCAATGAAGAAGTGCGCCGCACCACGATCTGGAGCATCGCCCTTTACCTGTTGTTCATCGCTGGTATCAGTGGCTTGCTGGCGTATATCGGCCGTCGCGACTTGGTTAACCTGTCGCAAAGCTACGGCGCGACGCTGGCGGCACAGCAGGCCAGTGCCCATCGCCTGGAGCAGCAAGCCTGGCTGCGCAACGGCCAGACCGAACTGGCCGAGCAAGTGTTGGGGCAGCTTTCTCTCAACGTGCTGGGGCGCAACATCCTGCAATTCTGTGCGCAGTATCTGGGCAGCGCCGTGGCCGCCATTTATGTGCGCGAAGAACACGGCGGTCTGCGGCGAGTGGCGTCGTACGGGTTCTCGCGCGAACAGGAAGCCATTGATCAACAGATTTACAGCGACGAAGGCATCGTCGGCCAGGTCGCGCATCAGGCGCGGCTGATCCGTCTCGACAATGTGCCGAGCGACTATTTCAAGGTCAGCTCCGGCCTCGGAGAAGGCTTGCCGCACAGTGTGCTGGTGGTGCCCACCAGTGACGATGAACGGGTCAACGGAGTTATCGAGCTGGGTTTCCTGCGTCCGTTGGACGAGCGTGACATTGAATTGCTCGAACTGATTGCCGGCAACATCGGCACCTCTATTGAGGCGGCGCGCTATCGCCAACGCTTGCAGGAAGTGTTGGCCGAGACCCAGCAACTCAACGAAGAGCTGCAAGTTCAGCAGGAAGAGCTCAAGACCGCCAACGAAGAGCTGGAAGAACAATCGCGAATTCTCAAGGAGTCCCAGGCCCACCTGGAAACCCAGCAAGTCGAGTTGGAGCAAACCAACGAACAACTCGCCGAGCAGGCGGAGATCCTGGCCGAGCAACGCGACGCCATGGACCTGAAAAACACTGAACTCAATCAGGCCCAGGCCCAGCTCGAAGAGCGCGCCGAGGAGTTGCAACGCTCCAGCAAGTACAAATCGGAATTCCTCGCCAACATGTCTCACGAACTGCGCACGCCGTTGAACAGTTCGTTGATCCTGGCCAAGCTGCTCGCGGAAAACCCCCAGGAAAACCTCAGCGCCGAACAGGTCAAATTTGCCGAGTCGATTTACTCCGCCGGCAATGACCTGCTCAACCTGATCAACGACATTCTCGACATTTCCAAGGTTGAAGCCGGCAAGCTGGAAATCCGCCCGGAGACTACAAGCGTTGCGCGTCTGGTGGACGGCTTGCGCGGGATGTTCCAGCCATTGGCGGCGGACAAGCAGCTGGAATTCCACGTCGAGTTGCAGGACGGCGTACCGGCCATGATGTTCACCGACCGCCAGCGCCTGGAACAGGTCATCAAAAACCTGCTGTCCAACGCGGTGAAGTTCACCGAAAAAGGCAGCGTCAGCCTGAGCGTTGCCGCAGCGCCGAACGATGGCATTGCCTTCAGCATCCGCGATTCCGGGATTGGCATCGCCGCCGACCAACACGAAAGCATTTTCGAAGCGTTCCGCCAGGCTGATGGCACCACCAATCGCCGTTACGGCGGCACCGGATTGGGCTTGTCGATTTCCCGCGATCTGGCGGCGTTGCTAGGCGGCTCCATCAGCGTGACCAGTACGCCGGGGCAGGGCAGTGTGTTTACCCTGGTGTTGCCGCAACAGTACGTTGAACAAGGCGAAGAACCTGCCGCGCCGATGCGCGCCGTAGCGGTGGCGACGGTCTCTCACGTAGCCCCCGCCGCATTGGCGCCGTTGATCACCGAAGAGATTCCCCGCTTCGACGATGACCGCAACAAGGCACCGTTCACTACTCGCTGCATTCTGGTGGTGGAGGATGAGCCGAATTTCGCGCACATCCTCTACGACCTGGCCCATGAACTGGGTTATCAGTGCCTGGTGGCCCACGGCGCCGATGAAGGCTATGACCTGGCGCGGCAGTTCCTTCCAGACGCCATCCTGCTGGACATGCGCCTGCCGGACCATTCCGGGTTGACCGTGCTGCAACGCCTGAAGGAACACGGCGAAACCCGGCATATCCCGGTGCACGTGATTTCCGTCGAAGATCGGGTCGAAGCGGCGATGCACATGGGCGCCATCGGTTATGCGGTCAAGCCGACCACCCGTGAAGAACTCAAAGACGTGTTCGCCCGGCTCGAAGCCAAGCTGACCCAGAAGGTCAAGCGCGTGCTGCTGGTGGAAGACGACGATTTGCAGCGTGACAGCATTTCCCGACTGATCGGCGACGAAGATATCGAGATCACCGCAGTCGGCCTCGCCCAGGAAGCCCTGGAGCTGCTGCGCACCACGATCTTCGACTGCATGATCATTGACCTCAAGCTGCCGGACATGCTCGGCAACGACTTGCTTAAACGCATGTCCACCGAGGAAATCTGCTCGTTCCCGCCGGTCATCGTCTACACCGGGCGCAACCTGACCCGGGACGAAGAGGCCGAACTGCGCAAGTATTCCCGCTCGATCATTATCAAGGGCGCGCGCTCACCCGAGCGCTTGCTGGATGAGGTCACACTCTTTCTGCACAAAGTCGAATCGCGGTTGTCCCATGATCGACAGAAGATGCTCAAGACTGCGCGCAGTCGCGACAAGGTATTCGAGGGGCGCAAAGTGCTGCTGGTGGACGACGATGTACGCAACATCTTCGCCCTCACCAGCGCACTGGAGCAAAAGGGTGCAGTCGTGGTCATTGGCCGAAACGGTCGTGAAGCGATTGAACGATTGAATGAAATCGAAGACATCGATCTGGTGTTGATGGACGTGATGATGCCGGAGATGGACGGGTTTGAAGCCACCATCGAACTGCGCAAGGATCCGCGCTGGCGCAAGCTGCCAATCATTGCGGTGACGGCCAAGGCCATGAAGGACGATCAGGAGCGCTGCCTGCAAGCGGGCGCCAACGATTACCTGGCCAAGCCCATCGACCTGGATCGCCTGTTTTCGCTGATTCGTGTGTGGTTACCGAAAATGGAACGTATCTAGTGGAGCGCAATTATTCAGGCGAACGGAACAGCGAAATCGAATTGCGCTTGTTGATCGAGGCGATCTACCTCAAGTACAGCTACGATTTTCGCGATTACTCCGGCGCATCGATCAAGCGCCGGGTGAGCCACGCGCTGAGCCAGTTCGAGTGCAACACCATTTCGGCCTTGCAGGAAAAGGTCCTGCACGACCCGACGGCGTTCATGCAGCTGCTGCAATTGCTGACGATTCCGGTCAGTGAGATGTTTCGCGACCCGTCGCACTTCCTCGCGATTCGCCGGGAAGTGGTGCCGCTGCTCAAGACCTACCCATCGATCAAGATCTGGATCGCCGGTTGCAGCACCGGCGAAGAAGTCTATTCGATGGCGATTTTGCTGCGTGAAGAAGGCTTGCTCGATCGCACCATCATCTACGCCACCGACATCAATCCGCGCTCGCTGGACAAAGCCAAGCAGGGGATTTTCTCCATGGAGAATGTCCGCGCCTACACTTCCAACTACCAGCAGGCCGGTGGCCAGCGATCGTTCGCCGACTACTACACGGCGGCATATGGCTACGCGATTTTCGACAAGTCGCTGTGCGAGAACGTGACCTTCGCCGACCACAGTCTGGCGACCGACAGTGTCTTTTCAGAGACTCAATTAATTTCATGTCGCAACGTATTGATTTACTTCAATAAAAAACTTCAGGATCGAGCGTTCGGCTTGTTTCATGAATCTCTTTGCCACCGTGGTTTTCTGGTGCTTGGCAGCAAGGAAACCCCGGATTTTTCAGCCTTCGGCAATCAGTTCGAACCGTTGGTCAAACAGGAACGGATTTACCGCAAATCATGAACAGTGAAACGGGCTTGCCGTCCATTGAAGCCATCGTCATCGGTGCATCGGCCGGCGGCGTAGAGGCGTTGCTGACCATCCTTGCCCCGCTGCGCGAGGGCTTTGGGTTGCCAATCATTGTTGTGCTGCACTTGCCGGACGAGCGCCGCAGCCACTTGGCCGAGGTATTCGCCCGCCGAGTGTCGCTGCCCGTACTGGAAGCCCATGACAAAACGCCGGTGGAACCCGGCACGCTGTACTTTGCGGCGCCTGGCTATCACTTGTCGGTGGAAAAGGACCGCAGCTTTTCCCTGAGCCTGGAAGACCGCGTGCATTATTCGCGACCTGCCATCGATTTCCTGTTTGATTCCGCCGCTGATGCCTACGGATCATCTCTGGCCGCCGTGTTGCTCACCGGCGCCAACCGCGATGGCGCCCACGGTCTGGCGCAGGTCAAGCACCGTGGCGGCCTGACCATTATTCAGGACCCGGACGAGGCGCAGGTCGCCACCATGCCGCTGGCTGCACTGGACTTTCATCAGCCAGACCACATTCTCCCTATCCACGGCATCGGCCGTCTGCTTGTCGAGCTGGAACGAATCGCATGCTAAGTAATATCCAGGCCAAACTGCTGATCGTCGACGATCTGCCGGAAAATCTGTTGGCACTTGAAGCGCTGATCAAGCGTGAAGACCGTATCGTGTACAAGGCGTTGTCGGCGGACGAAGCCTTGTCGTTGTTGCTGCAACACGAATTCGCCATGGCCATTCTCGACGTGCAAATGCCCGGCATGAACGGCTTTGAACTGGCCGAGTTGATGCGCGGCACGGAAAAAACCAAAAACATCCCGATCGTGTTCGTCAGTGCCGCCGGTCGCGAGCTGAATTACGCGTTCAAAGGCTATGAAAGCGGCGCCGTGGACTTCCTGCACAAGCCGCTGGATATCCACGCGGTCAAGAGCAAGGTCAACGTCTTCGTCGATCTGTATCGCCAGAGCAAGGCGATGAAGCAACAGGTCGAAGCGCTGGAGCAGAGCCGCCGCGAGCAGGAGGCGTTGCTCCAGCGGTTGCAGAGCACGCAACTCGAACTGGAGCAGGCCGTGCGCATGCGCGATGACTTCATGTCCATCGTTGCCCACGAAGTGCGTACGCCGCTCAATGGCCTGATCCTCGAAACACAATTGCGCAAAATGCACCTGGCCCGGGATAACGCGTCGGCGTTTACCCTAGACAAAATGCACGCGATGGTCGATCGCGATGAGCGGCAGATCAAGAGCCTGATCCGCCTGATCGAAGACATGCTCGACGTCTCGCGGATTCGCACTGGCAAGCTGTCGATTCGACCGTCGCGCTTCGATCTGTCCGAGCGGGTGCGCAATTTGTTGCAGAACTTTGCCGCGCAGATCGATGCCGCCGAGTCCTCCGTAACCCTTGAAGCCGAGCAACCGGTGGTCGGTAACTGGGACGAGTTCCGCATCGAACAGGTGATTTCCAACCTGCTGACCAACGCCTTGCGGTACGGTGCCAAGAGTCCGATCACCGTGAAGGTGTACAGTGAAAACAATCAGGCCCGGGTGGAGGTGCGAGACCTCGGGATTGGCATCAGCGAAGAAAACCAGCAACGGATTTTCCAACAGTTCGAGCGCGTCACAGCCAAACACGCGGTTGCGGGGCTGGGTCTCGGATTGTTTATTTCCGAACAGATTGTGACCGCCCATGGCGGTACCATTACCGTCGAAAGCCGGATTGGCGAAGGCGCCCTGTTTCGCGTTTGTCTGCCGCTGTAGGAAAACAGCCAGATAAACGCAACCTCTGAACGACCCCACGGTCGTATCAGCAGCTATTGACCGAACAAAGGCTTCCCATGAGTGAAGATGCACAAGACGTCGTATTGATCGTCGAAGATGACCCCTCGATTCTGATGGTGCTGTCTGCCTATCTGTCGGGGGAGGGTTACCGGGTGTTGCAGGCCGAAAACGGCGAGCAGGCTTTTGAAATCCTCGCCAGCAAGCCGCACCTGGACATGATGATCACCGACTTCCGCCTGCCTGGCGGAATCTCCGGCGTGCAGATCGCCGAACCGGCGGTAAAACTGCGACCGGAACTCAAGGTGATTTTTATCAGCGGCTATCCACAGGAAATCCGTGAGACCGACAGCCCGATCACGCGCAAGGCGCCGATCCTGGCCAAGCCGTTCGATCTGGATGTGTTGCAGGAACTCATGCAGGACATGCTGTCCTGAAACTGTAGGAGCTGCCGAAGGCTGCGATCTTTTTAAAGAAGATCAAAAGATCGCAGCCTGCGGCTGCTCCTACAGGGGGATGTTTCAGACGCTGATCATTTCTCGCACTTTCGCCGTCAACAGGTCAAAGGTGAACGGTTTGGTGATCATCTGCATGCCTGAATCGAGGAAACCACCGCGCACTGCCGCATGTTCGGCGTAGCCGGTGATGAACAACACCTTGAGTCCCGGCCGATACTGTCGGCCAATTTCTGCCAATTGCCGGCCATTCATGCCGGGTAGCCCGACGTCGCTGATCAACAGGTCGATACGCTGGGTGGAATCGAAGATCGGCAACGCGCTGTCGGCATCGCAGGCCTCGACAAAGGCGTAACCCAAGTCACTTAGCACCGTGCTGACCAACGCCCGCACCGCCGGATCGTCTTCGACGATCATCACCGTTTCACCGTCCTGAGCGAACAATGGATGATGATTGTCGACGGGGTAGTCCTGCGGCAGGTCGCCGCCGAAACGCGGCAGGAACAAACTGACCGTGGTGCCTTCGCCCACTTCGCTTTGAATGGCCACGTGCCCGCGCGATTGCTTGCTGAAACCGTAGATCATCGACAACCCAAGCCCCGTGCCCTGACCGATAGGCTTGGTGGTGAAGAACGGATCGAAAGCACGATTGATGGTGCTTTCCGGCATACCACAGCCGTTATCGGTGACGCTCAGAACTACGTAGTCGCCGGGCTGTAAATTGCTGTGGGGTTTGGTGAACTCGGCGTCCAGTTTGCGGTTGGCGGTGGTTACCACCAGATTACCGCCGTCGGGCATGGCGTCACGGGCATTGATGACCAGGTTGAGCAGGGCGCTTTCCAGTTGATTGGGATCGGCCTCGGCCACCCACAGTTGATCGCTCAGCTGCATGTCCAGGCGAATGCTTTCGTTGATGCTGCGTTGCAGCAATTCGCCCATGGACACCACCAGCGTATTCATCTCCACCGGTTTGGAATCCAGTGACTGGCGGCGGGAAAACGCCAGCAGACGATGTGTCAGTCCCGCCGCGCGATTGGCGGATGTCACGCCGAGGTCGATCAGGCTGTCTAGATCCTCGGTGCGCCCACGGGCCAGGCGCCGGCGTAGCAGTTCCAGGCTGCCGATAATGCCGGTCAGCATGTTGTTGAAGTCGTGGGCGATGCCGCCGGTGAGTTGGCCAACCGCTTCCATTTTCTGCGATTGGCGCAAGACCTCTTCGTTGTGCCGCAACTGTGCGGTGCGCTCTTCAACCTGCTGCTCAAGGGTTTCGAGGGTGTTTTGCAGGCGCAGCTCACTTTGACTCAAGTCGACCAGCCGGTCCCTGGCTTCGTACTGTCGTCGGCGACCGCGTAGTGCGGTGTTCACCAGACTGATCAAGGTTTCCGGGTGAAAAGGCCGTTCGAGGAAGGTGACGTTGCCCAGTTGCGGGCCGAAACGTGACGCCGGGTTCTGTTCCGGACCGCCGTGGTGGGTCAGCAGGACGATGGGCAGGTCTGACCAGGCAGGTTGTTGATCGATCAGACCGAGAAGTGGCTCAAGATCGCAGCCCAACAATGCCTCGGCAGCGATCAGTAAAAGACCGGCACCTTCTTCCAGTTCACGGCAGAGTTTAGGCAAATCACTACTGATGATCCCGTCGACCCCGGCCTCATTGAGCAACATCAGTGCAACCTGACTGTCCCGTCCCTGTGGAGCCAGGATGATCGCTCGTTCTGATGTTGCTTCACGGATCATCACGGGGCTTCATCCCCGAGCAACGGATTGCTCGCACCCATATAGGTGGGGACACCGCGCAATACCCCCTGGAATGAATCCAGCGGTTCGCCGATGGTCATGCCATTGGAACTGATGCGATATTCGCGAATGGTCGATTCATGGCTGCCGGTGCGCTTCTTGATGATCGAAATCGCCCGGCGTACCTTGCCTACCGCTTCGAAGTAGCGCAGCAAAATCACGGTGTCGGCCAGGTAAGTGATATCCACCGGCGCCTGCATGTCGCCCACCAGACCATGCTGGGCAACGGTCATGAACGTCGCCGCGCCTTTGCGGTTGAGGTACAGCAACAACTCGTGCATGTGCAGCACCAGGGCGTTCTCTTCGGGCATGGCCGCTTGATAGCCGTTGATGCTGTCGATCACCACGGTTTTGATCTCGCCCTCATCGACGCAGCGACGCACCCGGTGAGAGAACTCGCCAGGGGAGAGTTCGGCGGCATCCACTTGCTCGATCATCAGGTTGCCGGTGCCTTGCAGGGCCTTGAGGTCGATACCGATGTTCTTCATGCGTTCGAACAGCAAGCCGAGTTCTTCATCGAAAATGAACAGCGCCGCTTTTTCACCCCGCGCTACAGCGGCTGCAGCGAAGACCATGGCGATCAGGGATTTGCCGGTGCCCGCCGGCCCGAGAATCAAAGTGCTCGAACCGGTTTCAATGCCACCACCGAGCAGCGCATCCATTTCCGCGATGCCGCTGGTCAACTGCTGGCGCACATAACGACCGCGATGTTCGGCAGCCACCAGGCGCGGGAACACGTGCACGCCGTCGCCCATGATGGTGAAGTCGTGATAGCCGCCACGGTATTTCTGACCTCGGTACTTCACCACGCGGATCCGCCGGCGTTCGGCGCCATAATTGGGCGTGAGTTCTTCCAGGCGAATCACCCCGTGCGCCACACTGTGCACGGTTTTATCGAGGGATTCGGTGGTCAGGTCGTCAAGCAGTACCACCGTGGCGTCATAGCGCACGAAGTAGTGTTTGATCGCGAGGATCTGTCGGCGGTAGCGCAAAGAGCTCTGCGCCAATAGACGAATTTCAGACAGGCTATCCAGCACCACGCGGGTCGGCTTGACCCGTTCGACCACTTCGAAAATCTGCTTTGTCGCTTCGCCCAGCTCAAGGTCCGAAGAATACAGAAGCGATTGATGGTGCTCGGCATTGAGCAGACTTTCCGGCGGCGTCAGCTCGAAGATATGCACGCTTTCGTCCAGTTCCCAGCCGTGGGATCGCGCGCCTTGGCGCAATTCGCGCTCGGTTTCGGACAGGGTGATGTACAAAGAGCGTTCGCCGGCGCGGGCGCCGGCCATTAGAAAGTGCAGCGCGACGGTTGTCTTGCCGGTACCCGGCTCACCCTCCAGCAAAAACACATGACCACGGGATAACCCGCCATCGAGAATGTCATCCAGACCTTCGATGCCGGTGGCGGCTTTTGCACTGATGAACTCATTGGATGTAGACAAAAAATGCCCTCTTTTGACCAGGGGAACGAGGCTGCGGGCGTTAAAGCCGCAATCGACTGCCTGTTTCACTTGACCATTGACCGAGACGAGCGTTCAACCTTTTGTAAGCAAAAAGATCGCAGCCTTCGGCAGCTCCTACAGGTTGAAAGTATTCACCTGTAGGAGCTGCCGAAGGCTGCGATCTTTGCTTTAAAGCCCCTGCTGCAAAGCCGGATCATCCGGGTTCATCTGCTCAAGCTGCGCCAACAGAATCTGCACGTTCTGCAGTTGTCCGCTTTCTTTCCAGTAATTGATCAACA
>NZ_JAGYGD010000051.1:0-30796 GCF_019947275.1 Pseudomonas sp. GL-RE-29 | reverse complement strand
GGCTCCTACAGAGCGCAGACACGAAAAAACCCCATGATCACTCATGGGGTTTTGTGTTTTCAGCGCCCGGGTTTATGCCGGGGCCGAGGTCCGGATCAAGTGGTCGAATGCGCTGAGGGAAGCCTTGGCGCCCTCGCCTACCGCGATCACGATCTGCTTGTACGGCACGGTGGTGACGTCGCCAGCAGCGAACACACCCGGCATCGAGGTTTCACCGCGAGCATCAACGATAATCTCGCCACGTGGCGACAACTCGATGGTGCCCTTGAGCCAATCGGTATTGGGCAACAGACCGATCTGCACGAAGATCCCTTCCAGCTCAATGGTACGCAGTTCGTCGCTCTGACGATCCTTGTAACGCAGGCCGTTGACCTTCTGCCCGTCGCCCGTCACTTCAGTGGTTTGCGCACTGGTGATCACGGTGACGTTTGGCAGGCTGTGCAACTTGCGCTGCAACACCGCATCGGCACGCAGCTGTACATCGAACTCCAGCAGCGTGACATGGGAGACGATACCGGCCAGGTCGATGGCTGCTTCAACGCCGGAGTTACCGCCACCAATCACCGCCACGCGTTTGCCTTTGAACAGCGGGCCGTCGCAATGCGGGCAGTACGCCACGCCTTTGTTACGGTATTCCTGCTCACCGGGCACGTTCATTTCACGCCACCGGGCGCCGGTCGCCAGGATCACGGTCTTGGCTTTCAGTTTGGCGCCGCTGGCGAAGTGGACTTCATGCAGCTCGCCTGCTTTGCCTGGCACCAACTTATCGGCACGTTGCAGGTTCATGATGTCGACGTCGTATTGCTTGACGTGTTCTTCCAGCGCGACCGCCAGTTTCGGCCCTTCGGTTTCCTGCACCGAGATGAAGTTCTCGATGGCCATAGTGTCCAGCACCTGACCACCAAAACGCTCAGCCGCGACACCGGTACGAATGCCTTTACGAGCGGCATAAATCGCCGCCGAAGCACCGGCCGGGCCACCGCCGACAACCAGCACATCAAAGGCTTCTTTGGCGCTGATTTTCTCGGCCTGGCGCTCGATGCCGCTGGTGTCGATCTTGGCGAGGATTTCTTCCAGGCCCATGCGACCCTGGCCGAAGTTCACGCCGTTGAGGTAGATGCTAGGCACCGCCATGATCTGGCGCTCATCGACTTCAGCCTGGAACAGCGCGCCGTCGATGGCGACGTGGCGGATGTTCGGGTTCAGTACGGCCATCAGGTTCAGCGCCTGGACCACGTCCGGGCAGTTCTGGCAGGACAGCGAGAAGTAAGTCTCGAAGCTGAATTCGCCTTTTAGCGAGCGGATTTGTTCAATGACTTCGACACTGGCCTTCGAAGGGTGGCCGCCGACTTGCAGCAAGGCCAGCACCAACGAAGTGAATTCGTGGCCCATCGGGATACCGGCAAAACGCAGACTGATGTCGGCTCCCGGGCGATTGATCGAGAACGATGGCTTGCGTGCATCGTCACCGTTATCGAGCAAAGTAATCTGGCTGGAAAGACTGGCAACGTCTTTCAACAGTTCAAGCATTTCCTGGGATTTCGCACCGTCGTCGAGGGAGGCAACGATCTCGATCGGCTGGGTGACCCGTTCCAGGTACGATTTCAACTGGGCTTTAAGATTGGCGTCCAACATACGGGCGATTTCCTTTGTATTCACAGACATAAAAAAACGCCCGAGCGAATCTCGCCCGGGCGTTTTTATTGGGCGGTGCAGCTTGCTTAGAAGGTGCGGAAGTCCGCCCTGATGAAGCGCGTCACAGACTTAGATCTTGCCGACCAGGTCCAGGGACGGAGCCAGAGTGGCCTCGCCTTCTTTCCACTTGGCTGGGCAAACCTGGCCTGGGTGAGCAGCGACGTACTGGGCAGCCTTGATTTTGCGCAGCAGTTCGGAAGCGTCACGACCCACACCGCCGTCGTTCAGTTCGACGATTTTGATCTGGCCTTCAGGGTTGATCACGAAGGTGCCACGGTCAGCCAGGCCTGCTTCTTCGATCAGCACGTCGAAGTTGCGGGAGATGGCGTGAGTCGGGTCGCCGATCATGGTGTACTGGATTTTGCCGATGGCTGGCGAAGTGTTGTGCCAGGCAGCGTGAGCAAAGTGAGTGTCGGTGGAAACGCTGTAGATCTCGACGCCCAGTTTCTGGAATGCGTCGTAGTTGTCAGCCAGGTCTTCCAGCTCGGTTGGGCAAACGAAGGTGAAGTCGGCTGGGTAGAAGAAAACCACAGACCATTTGCCTTTCAGGTCAGCGTCCGAGACTTTTACGAAGTCGCCATTTTTGAATGCATCAGCTTTGAATGGTTTAACTTGGCTGTTGATGATAGGCATCGTTGACTCTCCGTCAGGGGTTAAGAAGTTGATGGAGAGAACTTTACCCACTCGACGGACGGTTGGCTCATTGGCAAACCTCATGCCGTTGATTGGCTTTCGCTATTAGCTGACAGTATTAATAGAAGAAAACCGAATTTATGACTCGAGCGGTTTTTCCGCGAGGCGAGTCATACCGAGAAACGGACTGGCTTCGATGTAGCGCATGGCGGACTTCATGTCCTTCCAGCCGACGTAACTCATCAACGACTTCAGGTCCCAACCGCTTTGATGTGCCCACGAGGCAAAACCGCGCCGCAGGGAGTGACTGGTGTAGTGCTCGGCCGCAATGCCTGCGCGCTCCAGCGCCTGGCGCAACAAAGGAATCACGCTGTTGGCGTGCAGCCCCTCCTCGCTCAAATGCCCCCAACGGTCTATGCCGCGGAACACCGGACCGCGGACCAGCGCAGCCTCGGTGATCCACTCAATGTAAGCCTGTACCGGGCACAATCGCTGTAGCGCAGGCGTCTGGTAGGTTTTGCCGAGGTTTTCCCGGTCGCTCTTGCTGCGCGGCAAGTACAGCGTGATGCCGGAACCTGCGCGCACTTCAACGTGCTCAATCTGCACACGGCATAACTCATCACTGCGAAAGCCACGCCAGAAACCCAGAAGGATCAGCGCAGCGTCGCGTCTGGCCCGCAGCAATCCCGGCCGATCGCCTTGCTGCCTGGCGGTTTGTGCTTCCTGATCCAGCCAGGCGACCACTTGCTCCAGATGTTGCAGTTGCAGGGGCTCTGCCTGTTTTTCCTGGGCCGGATGCAATGCACGAATGCCCTTGAACACCTTGCGCACCACCGGCGCCTTGGTGGGATCGGCAAAGCCCTGGCTGTTGTGCCACTGCGCCAGCGCCGACAAGCGCAGCTTCAAGGTATTGATCGACAACACGCCCGCATGGGCGACCAGATAGCGCGCCACGCTGTCGCCGGTTGCTGGCAGGAAACCACCCCAACTCACCTCGAAGTGTTCAATGGCGGCGCGATAACTGCGACGGGTGTTGTCGCGGGTCGCGGCGTGTAGATATCGATCCAAATCGCTCATGGAATGACCTTGCTTTAACTGTAGGAGTGAGCCTGCTCGCGATGGACGTCAACGATAACGCTGGATGACAGGTACCCCACGGCGCTCTCAGATTTATCGCGAGCAGGCTCGCTCCTACAGGGGTTTGTGTACGGGTTTGCAGTTGCAATCGCATCAAAATCCATATCACACGGGGTAATACTAGTATATCCCGCGTTAATAACACTCTGTATTTAAGTTTTAACAATGAATGGTACAATGTGTATTCGAATAGTACGTACCACACAGAAAAATCGTAGGAGAAATCATGGCCCGTGGCGGCGTTAACAAAGCAGTGGTTCAAGCCGCGCGTCTGGCGATTCTCGCCCGTGGCGAAAACCCGAGCATCGATGCAGTACGGATCGAAATGGGCAATACCGGCTCGAAAACCACCATTCATCGCTACTTGAAAGAACTGGGCGACGTCGCTCAACCGGCCGAAACCGAGCCTGCGGAACCGATCGACGATGAGTTGCTGGCATTGGTTTCGCGCCTGGCGCAGCGCCTAAAGGAACAGGCACAAGAACCCATCGACTTGGCCCGCGAGCAGTTCGAAACGCAAAGAAAAGAATTGGAAGCCCGGCTGCATCAAGCCGAGCAAGCAAACACACAGTTGCAGCAACATTACGAGCTGCAGAGTCTGGCGCTGACCCAGGAATCCGAGGCACTGCAAAGCACCCGCTCTACCCTGCAGACCGAGCAAACCCGCAATGCCGGACTGAACCAGGCACTGGCCGATTTCGAATTACGCTTGCAAGACAAGGACGAGCAGATCCGCTCGCTTGAAGAGAAACACCTGCATGCACGGGAGGCACTTGAGCACTACCGCAATGCCGTCAAAGAGCAGCGCGAGCAGGAACACAGTCGCCATGAAAGCCAGGTGCAACAGTTGCAGATGGAAGTGCGCCAGGCTCAGCAAAGCGCGCTGGTGCGCCAGGACGAAATCACCCAATTGCACCGCGACAACGAGCGCCTGCTGACCGAAAACCGGGGAACGCTACGCGAGCTGAGCCTGCTGCAAGAGCAACTCAAGCAGAGCAACAATCGTCAGGATCAGCTACTGGAGCAAACCACCCGGGTCGACGGCGAACGCACCCTCCTCCAGGAACGCTTGCGCGTCGCCCTGCTGGAAAGTCAGTCGCTCAAACAGAACATCGACGAACAGTCGCAGATCAATAAATCACTGGAAATTGAATTGGCGAAGACCCAGTCAGAACTGGAAGAAAGCGTGCGTCTGGCGGCTGCCATTGCGACAGCGCCAGACAATGCCAAGGACGATTAACCGGCGACCGGGGTCCGCATGGTGACAAACTCTTCGGCGGCCGTCGGGTGCACCCCGATGGTTTCGTCGAAGTGGCGCTTGGTGGCACCGGCTTTCAGCGCAATCGCCAGCCCCTGGACGATTTCACCCGCCTCCGGACCGACCATGTGGCAACCCAACACCTTGTCGGTCTTGGCATCCACCACCAGCTTCATCAGCGTGCGCTCCTGGCATTCAGTCAGGGTCAGCTTCATCGGGCGGAAACGGCTTTCGAAGATCTGCACTTCATGCCCGGCGTCGCGCGCTTCTTCTTCGGTCAAGCCGACGGTGCCAATGGTCGGTATGCTGAACACCGCCGTCGGGATCATTTTGTAATCCACCGGACGATACTGCTCAGGTTTGAACAAACGACGGGCCACTGCCATGCCTTCAGCCAACGCCACCGGCGTCAATTGAACTCGACCGATTACGTCGCCCAAGGCCAGGATCGAAGGCTCGGCGGTTTGATACTGCTCATCGACCTCAACAAAGCCTTTCTTGTCGAGTTTCACCCCGGTATTTTCCAGCCCCAGGTTGTCCAGCATCGGACGGCGTCCGGTGGCGTAGAACACGCAATCGGCTTCGAGCTGGCGACCATCCTTGAGCGTGACCTTCAGGCTGCCATCGGCTTGTTTGTCGATACGCTCAATGTCGGCATTGAATTGCAGATCCATGCCGCGCTTGGTCAGCTCTTCCTGCAAATGCTTGCGCACGGAACCGTCGAAGCCACGCAGGAACATTTCACCGCGATACAGCAACGTGGTCTGCGCACCCAAGCCGTGGAAGATCCCGGCGAACTCGACAGCGATATAACCACCACCCACCACCAGCACACGCTTGGGCAGCTCTTTAAGGAAGAACGCCTGATTGGAGCTGATCGCGTGCTCATGTCCCGGAATCTCCGGGATCTGCGGCCAGCCACCAGTGGCGATCAGGATGTTCTTGGCGGTGTGGTGCTCGCCATTGATCTCGACAGTATGCGGGTCGACGATCTTGGCGTGCCCTTCATGCAAGGTCACGCCGCTGTTGACCAACAGATTGCGGTAAATACCGTTCAGGCGATTGATCTCGCGGTCCTTGTTGGCGATCAGCGTCGCCCAATCGAACTGCGCCTCATCCAGACTCCAGCCAAAACCGGAAGCCTGCTCAAAGTCTTCGGCAAAGTGCGCACCGTAGACCAGCAACTTTTTCGGCACACAGCCAACGTTCACGCAAGTACCACCCAGGTAACGACTCTCCGCCACCGCCACCTTCGCGCCGAAACCGGCCGAAAATCGTGCAGCGCGCACACCACCAGAACCGGCACCAATCACATAAAGGTCAAAATCGTAGGCCATTTTCAATCTCCTCGGCAGGCCAACAGCATACCTGCGGACGGCCGCTGAGCAAGCATTGTGCTGAAAAGCTCGTGGAATCCAGATAGCACAGACAGCAAAAAACCTGTAGGAGCTGCCGCAGGCTGCGATCTTTTGACTTTGCTTTTTAAAATCAAGATCAAAAGATCGCAGCCTTCGGCAGCTCCTACTGGGAGCGCGTACACCAGAGGTATCAGGTCGGCTCACGGCCGCCTCGGTTGCTGTTGCGGTGCACGTCCTTTCGAGAGCCCGGACCTCCATCAAGAAGGCAAAAAAACCCCGAACAAGTCGGGGTTTTCGATTCACACAAGCAAACTATCAGTAAGCCTTGCCAGTCTTGTAGAAGTTCTCGAAGCAGAAGTTGGTCGCGTCGATGTAGCCTTCAGCGCCGCCGCAGTCGAAACGCTTGCCTTTGAACTTGTAGGCCATGACGCAGCCGTTCTGGGCTTGTTTCATCAGGGCGTCGGTGATCTGGATTTCGCCGCCCTTGCCTGGCTCGGTTTGTTCGATCAGGTCGAAGATGTCCGGGGTCAGGATGTAGCGACCGATGATGGCCAGGTTCGACGGCGCATCTTCTGGCTTTGGTTTTTCAACCATGCTGTGTACGCGGTAGATGTCGTCGCGGATCATCTCGCCGGCGATAACGCCGTACTTGTTGGTCTCTTGCGGATCGACTTCCTGGATGGCCACGATCGAGCAGCGGAACTGTTTGTACAGCTTGACCATTTGGGTCAGTACGCCGTCGCCTTCGAGGTTGACGCACAAGTCGTCAGCCAGCACCACGGCGAATGGTTCGTCGCCGATCAGCGGACGGCCGGTCAGGATGGCGTGGCCCAGGCCTTTCATTTCGGTCTGGCGGGTGTAGGAGAACGAGCAGTTGTCGAGCAGCTTGCGGATACCGACCAGGTATTTTTCCTTGTCGGTGCCCTTGATCTGGTTTTCCAGCTCGTAGCTGATGTCGAAATGGTCTTCCAGGGCGCGCTTACCACGGCCGGTGACGATCGAGATTTCGGTCAACCCGGCATCCAGTGCTTCTTCAACGCCGTACTGGATCAGTGGCTTGTTTACCACCGGCAGCATTTCTTTGGGCATGGCTTTAGTCGCTGGCAGGAAGCGAGTACCGTAACCGGCTGCTGGGAACAAGCATTTCTTGATCATATAAGTCCTTGAAAGGGCTGTGTGTACGAGTTTCGGCGCAGTCTAATCAGGCGGCGTGCACCTTACAATGCCCCGCGCTGGCTAACCGATGCCATCATAGAGAAATATTCTCGCGGATAGTTCCGCAGATCGAGTAGCCGCCCGTTATTGATAGCAGAGACCGGCAGACTTGCACGCTTTGTCATCGCAACAGGCAATCGCACCACCATACGCCCATCGGCACCCGCTGCGTGAATTTGGCGCTATCATGGCGCAATTGAACCAGCCAACGAGGCAAATAGATGTCGGAAGCAAAGAGCGTCAACGGGTACTTGATCAACAAGGCAAAGGACGGCCAATGGGCGATATGCAACGCTGCAGGCGAGAATGTCGCCGGATCGTTTCCGACTGAAGCCATGGCGATCGAAGTGGCGGCCGTGCTGGAACTGGAGCACCCGCAACCTAAACGACGCGGCAAGGACAAGACCTGATCGACACCTGACATGCCCAAAAGCCCTGCCCTCGCGCAGGGCTTTTTTGTGAAAGTGGGCAGGAAGTGGCCTTTCGCTATAACCTTTTGCTCACGGCGCTGTCACAGGCTTTGCCCACCCCTTTGCGACGACAACGACATGACTAAATTTTTGCCACTGATTGCGGTACTGGCCCTGAGTGGCTGCGCGACGTCCGAAACAACCTACCTGAACAACGGCGAGCAAGGCCTGGCCATCGATTGCTCCGGCGAAGCCAATTCCTGGGCAACCTGTTATGAAAAGGCCGACGCGTCTTGTGCCGGCACTGGTTACCGCATCGTCGGCACCGATGGCACGCCGTCCAGCAAGGAAAGCGACAAGACCCTGGGAGTCGACGTCGGCAATTACAAGAACCGCAGTGTCGTGGTGGTCTGCAAGTAAGGCGCCCCTGCCCTACATGTGGATTTCGGCGAACTTGATCCCGAGCCCGCGCACGGTCTCGATCAAGTCGTCGAGGCGACTGAAGGATTCGACTTCATCGTTTTCATCCACCAGAAAATAACTGCGCCCGGCGCTTTTCTTGAAAAACACGATCCATTCCCCCGGATCCGCCGGGTTCTGAATCACGTGTGTGGCAGAGATCAGACCCTCTGCATGGCGCTCACGCACCTGCTCTCGCTTCATGCTCGACTCCAGAAATGACAATGCCGCCAAAGCGTAGCTTTGACGGCATCGTTGCTGACTGGCGACATTCTATCAGCCGGAAATACACGCGGTGGCAGCATTACGTACATCCCATGGGCGCACAGGCACATTGGAAATACGCTCATGCAGCTTGATGCTGCTGCCGCCAGCGCGATCTTCGATGTCAAACACGGCGGCCGGCCCCGATGAAAGCTTCTGCGGCACGATCACTCGCACGCCGTCTTTCTGCGGCTCGACTTGCAAGGCGCCACGGCTATCGGCGAGCTTTTCACCCAGGCATTGCGCGTACTCATGGGGATTCTTGCCTGAAATCACGCTCATGGTGGGCAGCGTCTCGTTAATGTCCTCGACACTTGCACAACCCGTCATCACCAACGCCAACGGCAGGAAACACACACCCCACTTCATACGAAACCTCCGATAAAGACCCTCCGACAGCACAGATACGGTTTTTATCCGAGGCCCACTGCATTTATCCCTCATCGAATGCGTAATATCTGGTTTTAATTGCCAAAGCGGGACACGACCGTCGGATAATAACGCCCCCGGGCTGATAAACTGCGCGCCAATCGCCCAAGCTATCGTTTTGATTTTGTAGAAAAAGCCCTTCTGGAGGCGCCTCATGAAATTTATCCACCAGCGCGAGCACCTCAACGAAGACGACATCGTCGTCATTCAATG
Organism: Pseudomonas sp. GL-RE-29; assembly: GCF_019947275.1. NCBI lineage: Bacteria > Pseudomonadati > Pseudomonadota > Gammaproteobacteria > Pseudomonadales > Pseudomonadaceae > Pseudomonas > Pseudomonas sp. GL-RE-29. The sequence goes on along the minus strand of NZ_JAGYGD010000051.1, from coordinate 21,725 downwards.
CTCGCAAATGTGCAACATCCGTTTGATGAACGACGCCAATTTCCGCAGCTTCAAAAATGGCGGCCGCCACACCTACCACGGCGGTGCGTTCGATACCTTTCCGGCCCGCATCACGGCGCCGAGCACCGGTTTCTGGAACATCACCATCGACACGGTCAATCGCCGTCCGATCAGCGTGACCCGCAAACCAACCCTGACTCACTCGATCAAGATCATCCGCCGCTCCAGCTCGAAACTGAGCTGAGTGACACCCCATTCGCATACAGGCAGACATGACCGTGGCCCAGACGACCAAATACGTCATCAAATACAAACTGAACGGCGAGCGCCGCTTCGAATTTGCCCAACTGGAGAACGGCACCGAAGCAGAAGCCAAGGCTGCGCTGGATGCCCTTCATGGCCAGAGCGAAGACGTCATCAGCGAAATCAGCGTCAGCAAAGCGCTGTAACTTGACCCGGAGCGACAGCAAGGACGTCTGCTTCCGGCGTTGAAGTTCGACCGCAAGCGCCGGAGTGCTGGCGCCCTCCCCGCTCCCTAGACTGGCCACCTCAACCCTGGGTTAAGGAGTCAGAACCATGTGCACCGACTGGGCGCTACTGGAGCAACAACTCGATCAGGACGGTTGCGCGGTCCTCTGGTCGCTGTTGCGCCCTGAAACCTGTGACGACATCAGTGCCCTGTACGCGCAATCGGAGCCCTTCCGTTCGCAAGTGATCATGGCTCGGCACGGTTTTGGTCGCGGCGAGTACAAATATTTCAAATACCCTTTACCCGACCTGGTAGCTCGATTGCGCAGCGCACTTTATCCGCGACTGGTGCCGATCGCCAATCGCTGGCACCAACAGATGGGCCTGCCAAGCCGTTTCCCTGACACCCATCAAGACTTCCTCGAACGCTGTCACGCAGCCGGTCAGACGCGTCCGACTCCGTTGTTGCTGCAATACGGGCCGCAGGACTACAACTGCTTGCATCAAGACTTGTACGGCGAGCACGTTTTCCCACTGCAAGTGGCGATTCTGCTGTCAGAACCGGATGAAGACTTTACCGGCGGGGAGTTCGTACTGACCGAGCAACGCCCACGGATGCAATCGCGCCCTCAAGTCGTTGACCTGAAAAAAGGTGACGCGTTGATTTTTGCGGTCAACCAACGGCCGGTCAAAGGCCTGCGTGGTTACTACCGCGTGACCATGCGCCACGGCGTCAGTCGCCTGCACAGTGGAAAACGGCATACCCTTGGCATCATCTTTCACGACGCGTTATGAACACCATGAATCCGACGACCTTTGATTTGTTTGCCGACGCCGAGCCCGAGCAGCAGCCCCGGCACGAGCCTATTGGTGAACAGTCCTGCGTCTTGAGAGGCTTTGCCCTGCCCTGGCTGGACCGCTTGCTGCCTGCCCTGGACGCGGTGCTGGCGCCCGCACCGTTTCGCCAGATGGTCACTCCTGGCGGTTTTACCATGTCGGTAGCCCTCAGCAGTTGCGGTACCCTCGGCTGGACCACCGACCGCAGCGGCTATCGCTATACCCGCAACGATCCGCAGACCGGCCAGCCGTGGCCGGAAATGCCCGACGTGTTTTTACAGTTGGCGCAAGCAGCGGCGCAGGCTGCCGGGTTTACCGATTTCATCCCGGATTCCTGCCTGATCAACCGATATGTCCCGGGGTCTAAAATGTCTTTGCATCAAGACAAAGACGAAAAGTCCTACGCGGCGCCCATCGTTTCCGTCTCGCTGGGGTTGCCGGCCATGTTTCTGTTCGGCGGTTTTGCCCGCGCCGATAAAAGCCAGCGAGTGCCGCTGCTGCATGGCGATATCGTGGTCTGGGGGGGCGTGGATCGCTTGCGTTATCACGGCGTCTTGCCAATCAAGGATGGCCAACATTCTCGCTTGGGTGAACAGCGAATTAACTTCACCTTTCGAACGGCAGGTTGAAGCCCGGGAGTTTGACCGCAAGCGCCGGAGTGTACCGACACGATTGCATGGTTAATCTGCTGGAAACGGGTCAAGGGACAAAACGCCATGACAAGCCAAACGACAAAAATCACCACTGAAAATGATCCACGCTGGACTGCCGTCGTTGCCCGGGATCCACGGGCGGATGGGCAGTTTGTCTACGCGATAAAAACCACTGGAATCTATTGCAACCCCAGCAGCCTGGCGCGCTTGCCGAATCCGCAGAACGTGGAATTTTACGATACTGCCGAGCAAGCCCAGGCAGCGGGTTATCGTCCGAGCAAACGGGCGGCAAAGGATCAAAGCGACATCGCCGCACAACATGCGGCAACCGTGGCCGCCGCATGCCGCCAGATCGAAAGTGCCGAGACGCTCCCGGCGCTTGGCGAACTGGCCGAAGCGGCGGGCCTGAGCAGCTTTCACTTTCATCGGGTGTTCAAGGCTGTCACTGGGTTGACGCCCAAGGGCTACGCGGCGGCTCATCGTTCACGTCGGGTGCGGGAGCGACTCACAGACGGCGGCTCGGTGACGGACGCTTTGTACGACGCCGGCTTCAATTCCAATAGTCGCTTTTATGAAGCAGCCGATCAGCTTCTGGGCATGAAACCTACTGATTACCGCGCGGCGGGCCAAAACAACGACATTCGGTTTGCGGTCGGTCAGTGTTCGCTCGGTGCAATATTGGTGGCGCAAAGTGAGCGCGGGGTTTGTGCGATCTTGCTGGGCGACGATCCGCACCAATTGGTTTGCGATCTGCAGGACAAATTCCGCCGAGCCAATCTGATAGGCGCCGATCAAGATTTCGAGCAACTGATCGCCAAAGTTGTCGGCTTTATCGAAGCCCCGGCCCTCGGTCTGGACTTGCCGCTGGATGTGCGCGGTACCGCGTTTCAGGAACGAGTCTGGCAAGCCTTGCGGGAGATTCCCGTCGGCAGCACCGCCAGCTACGCCGATATCGCCCAACGCATTGGTTCGCCGAAAGCTGTTCGCGCCGTGGCTCAGGCCTGCGGCGCGAATAGCCTGGCGGTGGCGATCCCTTGCCATCGCGTGGTGCGTAGCGATGGCAATCTGTCGGGATATCGCTGGGGTGTGGAGCGCAAACGGCAGTTGCTGGAGCGCGAAACGTTATAAAAGCAAAAGATCGCAGCCTTCGGCAGCTCCTACGCGAAGGTTGCGACTTTTTTATCAACGATTTACATCCACCACAACCCGGCCGCGCAATTGGCCCGCCAGCAGGCGCGGTGCAGCGTCGATCGCTTCGCTCAAACCAATTTCATGGCTGATCAGCGGCAGCAGATTGAAATCCAGATCCTTGGCCAGCCGACTCCACGCCTCTACTCGCTTGGCTTTGGGTTGCGTCACGCTGTTGATGCCGGCCAGGGTCACGCCACGCAGAATGAACGGTGCAACCGAGGCCGGGAAGTCCATGCCTTGCGCCAGACCACACGCAGCGACCGTACCATTGGCCTTGGTGCTCGCGCAGGCGTTGGCAAGGGTGTGGCTGCCCACCGAGTCGATGACCCCGGCCCAACGCTCTCTGGCCAGCGGTTTGCCCGGTTCCGACAATGTGGCGCGATCGATAATTTCGCTGGCTCCCAGTTGCTTTAGGTATTCGTGTTCCGAGGTTCGACCAGTGGATGCAACGGCCCGATAACCCAGTTTATTCAGTAGCGCGATGGCGAAACTGCCTACGCCGCCATTGGCGCCAGTGACCAGTATTTCACCTTGTTCAGGTGTCACGCCGTTGTGTTCCAGCGCCAGGATGCACAGCATCGCCGTGTAGCCCGCCGTACCGATGGCCATGGCTTGGGCCTCGGTAAAAGCCGTGGGCAGCGGAATCAGCCAGTCGCCGTTCAGACGCGCTTTCTGCGCAAGTCCGCCCCAATGTCCTTCACCCACACCCCAGCCATTGAGCAGGACTTTGTCACCGACCTTGAAGTCCGGATGTCCGCTGACTTCGACGGTTCCTGCCAGATCGATCCCTGGGACCATAGGGAATTTTCGCACCACCGGGCTGCTGCCGGTGATCGCCAGGCCGTCCTTGAAATTCAGCGTGCTGTACGCCACTCGCACCGTCACGTCGCCCTCGGGCAACTGATCGTCATTGATTTCTTGCAGCGTGGAGCGATAACCGCTGTCGTCTTTTTCGATCAAAATACCTTGGAACATTGCTGCCTCCTGGTGGGATCACCCGTTGTGGTCTGAATTAAATACCACATCGCAAAAAATTGCCGTACTCGACTTTAAGCCAATCCACAAAACTCTCGGGTTTTTCCATGACCTGTGGTTATAGTTTTTCGCCACCCTGTAAAGTGACTGGCCTTGCGTCAGTCATTGCTGCTACAAATCCGGTCTACCGCCCCTGCCCGGTTTCAATGTCGGAGAACAGAAATGAGCCAATGGCCAGACACTCGCATTCTTGACCTGCTCGGGATCGAACTGCCCATCATCCAGGCCCCGATGGCCGGCGCCACTCACTCTTCCATGGTCATTGCGGCGAGCAACGCTGGCGGCCTGGGATCAATGCCAGCGGCGATGCTGAGCATCGAGCAGTTGCGCGAAGAGCTAAAGACTATTCGTCAACACAGCCAGCGTCCGCTCAACGTCAACTTCTTCTGCCATCAACCGCCACCGGCCGATGAGCAGCGCGCGCAAGACTGGAAGAACCTCCTGGAACCTTACTACCGGGAACTGGGTGTCGATTTCGAAGCGCCGACGCCAGTGTCCAATCGCGCGCCGTTCGATCAAGCAGGCTGCGCCATCATTGAAGAATTTCGTCCCGAAGTTGTGAGTTTTCACTTTGGCCTGCCGGAAAAATCGCTGCTGGATCGAGTGAAAGCCACCGGCGCGAAAGTGCTGTCGTCGGCCACTACCGTAGAAGAGGCCATCTGGCTTGAGCAACATGGCTGTGACGCGATCATCGCCATGGGTTACGAAGCGGGAGGACATCGCGGGATGTTTCTCAGCGATGACCTGAGCAGCCAGGTCGGCACCTTTGCCTTGGTGCCTCAAATCGTCGATGCGGTGAAAGTACCAGTGATCGCCGCTGGCGGCATCGCCGATGCGCGAGGAGTCGCTGCGGCGTTCATGCTCGGCGCTTCGGCGGTACAAGTGGGCACGGCCTATCTGTTCACGCCGGAGGCCAAAGTTAGCGCCTCCCATCACAAGGCGCTGCGCACGGCCAAGGAAAGCGAGACCGCGCTCACTAACATTTTCACCGGGCGTCCGGCCCGTGGAATCCTTAATCGCGTGATGCGTGAGCTCGGACCGATGAGCGCCAAGGCACCGGCATTCCCGCTGGCCGGTGGTGCGCTGATGCCACTGCGCGCCAAAGGGGAAGCGGATTTCAGTAACCTTTGGGCCGGGCAAGCGTTCACGTTGGGCGTGGAGCTGACGACCGCAGAATTGACCCGGCGCCTGGCTGAGGAAGGATTGGCGAAGTTGCTGGGACACTAACCTAGAGGACTTTCCAAACCTGTGGCGAGGGAGCTTGTCGGATCGCCGCACCGTCCCGCTCGACTGCGAAGCAGTCGCAAAAGCCGGGGCTGCTTCGCATCGCAACGGGAGCAAGCTCCCTCGCCACAGGTTAGTGCTCACAACGCACTTCAATACAGCCAAGTTCCGTTTGCAGGGATTTCGCTATATATTTATTTATATAGCGTTTTAAGCCCCTCGCTACATGTGCCTTCGACGGAGCCGTTTCATGACCATTCGTGCCTCACGTTTTGCCCCCACCTGCCTGGCGAGCCTGCTCGCCGTATTCGCCTTGGGCTCTGCTCAGGCGGACGAAGTCCAGGTCGCTGTCGCTGCCAATTTCACCGCGCCGATTCAGGCGATCGCAGCAGATTTCGAAAAAGACACCGGGCATAAACTGGTGACCTCCTTCGGCGCGACAGGTCAGTTCTACACCCAGATCAAGAATGGCGCGCCGTTCGAAGTGTTCCTCTCGGCGGACGATACCACCGCGCAAAAACTCGAAGCCGAAGGCGACACGGTCAAAGGCTCGCGCTTCACTTATGCCATCGGCACGCTGGCACTGTGGTCGGCCAAAGAAGGCTATGTCGACGCCCAAGGTAAAGTGCTGGCTGACAACAAGTATCAGCATCTGTCCATCGCCAACCCGAAAGCCGCGCCTTACGGCCTCGCCGCAACTCAGGTATTGGCCATGCAAGGCTTGACCGACAAGGTCAAGGACAAGATCGTTGAAGGCCAGAACATCACCCAGGCCTATCAATTCGTCTCTACCGGCAACGCCGAGCTGGGCTTCGTTGCCTTGTCGCAAATCTACAAGGACGGCAAAATCACCAGCGGTTCGGCGTGGATCGTTCCGGCGGACCTGCATGACCCGATCAAACAGGACGCCGTAATCCTCAACAAGGGCAAGGACAATCCAGCCGCCAAGGCGCTGGTTGACTACCTCAAGGGGCCAAAAGCCGCCGCTGTCATCAAATCCTACGGTTACCAACTCTAAATGACGCTCACGAGTGCCGACTTTTCCGCCATCTGGCTGACCCTGAAACTGGCGTCCCTGACGACCGTTATCCTGCTGGTAATCGGCACTCCCCTTGCGTTATGGCTCTCGCGCACCCAGTCCTGGCTGCGCGGCCCGGTCGGCGCAATCGTCGCCCTGCCCCTGGTGCTGCCGCCCACGGTGATCGGCTTTTATCTGTTGCTGGCGCTCGGTCCCCACGGGTTTGTAGGCCAGTTCACCCAATCACTGGGGCTGGGCACCCTGACGTTCAGTTTTGCAGGCCTGGTCATCGGCTCGGTGCTGTACTCGATGCCGTTTGTGGTCCAGCCGCTGCAAAACGCTTTTTCCGCCATTGGCACCCGCCCGCGGGAAGTGGCCGCTACGTTGCGCGCCAATCCCTGGGACAGCTTCTTCAGCGTCACCCTGCCCCTGGCCCGGCCAGGTTTCATCACTGCCGCCATCCTTGGATTTGCCCACACCGTCGGCGAATTTGGCGTGGTGTTGATGATCGGCGGCAACATCCCGGACAAAACCCGGGTGGTTTCGGTGCAGATTTACGATCACGTTGAAGCCATGGAATATGCCCAGGCGCATTGGCTGGCCGGGGCGATGCTGGTGTTCTCCTTTGCGGTGTTGCTGGCGCTGTACTCCAGCCGTAAAACCAAAGCGGGCTGGAGCTGATCGATGATTCACACACGCCTAAAACTTGCTTATTCAGGGTTCGCTCTCGATGTTGACCTGCAACTGCCTGGCCGCGGTGTCACGGCGCTTTACGGTCATTCGGGCTCGGGCAAAACCACGTGCCTGCGCTGTATCGCCGGCCTTGAAAAGGTCGATCAGGGGTTTATCCAGGTCAACGATGAAGTGTGGCAGGACAGCGAAAAGAAGATTTTCGTGGCGCCGCATAAACGCGCCCTGGGTTATGTCTTTCAAGAAGCCAGTCTGTTCCCGCATCTATCGGTATTGGCCAACCTGGAATTCGGACTGAAACGAATCCCGAAACAACACCGCCGCGTCGACATGGCACACGCGACAGAACTGCTAGGGATCAGCCATTTGCTGGACCGGCATCCGCAGCACCTTTCTGGCGGTGAGCGACAGCGCGTAGGCATGGCCCGCGCCCTTCTCACCAGCCCGAAACTGTTGCTGATGGACGAACCGCTGGCCGCCCTGGATTCCCAACGCAAAAGCGAAATCCTGCCTTACCTGCAACGGCTTCACGATGAATTGGACATTCCGGTGCTGTACGTCAGCCATTCTCAGGATGAGGTGGCGAGATTGGCCGACCACATTGTCCTGCTCAGCGAAGGCAAAGCACTGGCCAGCGGTCCGATCGGACAAACCCTCGCTCGGCTGGATTTGCCACTGGCAATGGGCGATGACGCTGGCGTGGTGATCGAAGGCAACGTCAGTGCCTACGATCCCAACTACCAGTTGCTGACGTTGCAACTGCCCGACACGGTCCTGAACATTCGCGTGACGCACACACCCATGGCACCGGGTCAGGCGCTGCGCTGCAAGGTGCAGGCGCGGGATGTCAGCCTGAGCCTGCACAGCGTCGAACAAAGCAGCATTCTCAATCGGCTGCCGGTCACTGTCGTCAGTGAAATGGGTGCCGACAACACCGCCCACGTCCTGGTGCGCCTGGACGCGGCGGGCACCCCGCTTCTGGCGCGTATCACTCGCTATTCCCGCGACCAATTGAACGTGCATCCCGGCCAACAACTCTGGGCGCAAATCAAGGCTGTCGCGGTGCTGGCGTAACTCACTGGCACGACTGCCGCGGCGTGGGGTCAATGGCTGTAACGGCCCCTGACTCTTCGCCAAGGACAACTGCCATGCCAGATGCACTCCCGCCCGACCTGCATTACGTCGATGACACCCAACCGGGACTCACCCGCAGGAAACTGCGCGGCAAGTTCTGCTATTTCGACCCGGCGGGTCAACGCATCACCGACGCCGATGAGATCAAGCGCATCAACGCGCTCGCGGTGCCACCGGCCTACACCGACGTGTGGATTTGTGCGGATCCGCGCGGGCATTTGCAAGCCACCGGCCGCGACGCCAGGGGCCGCAAGCAGTACCGCTATCATCCGCGCTGGCGAGAAGTGCGAGACACTGACAAATACTCCCGTCTGCGGGATTTCGGCCTGGCGCTGCCGAAACTGCGTAAACAACTGGAAGCGTTGCTGGACGCTCCGGGTTTCAGCCGTGACAAAGTCATGGCCACGGTTATCACTTTGCTCGACGCGACGTTAATCCGGGTCGGCAACAGCCAATATGCACGGGATAACCGCTCCTATGGCCTGACCACCTTGCGCAACCGCCATGTCGAGGTCAACGGCAGTGCGATCCTGTTCCAGTTTCGCGGCAAGAGTGGCGTCGAGCATCAGATCACTGTGAAGGACCGGCGGCTGGCGCGGATTATCAAGCGTTGCCAGGAAATTCCCGGGCAAAACCTCTTTCAGTACATCGATGAAAATGGTGAACGACACACCATCACGTCTAACGACGTAAACGCCTATCTGCAAACACTGACCGGTGCCGACTTCACGGCCAAGGACTACCGCACTTGGGCTGGCAGCGCCCTGGCCCTGGCAGCCTTGCGCAAGTTGCAATGGCAACCGGAATCCGAGGCGAAACGGCACGTGGTGGAGATGGTAAAAAACGTTGCCAAACAGCTCGGGAATACCCCGGCGGTGTGCCGCAAGTGCTACATCCATCCGGCGGTGCTACAAGGTTTTGTGCTGGGCGCACTGGCGGAGTTGCCAAGGCCGAGAGTGCGTAAAGGCCTGCGTGTCGAAGAAGTCAGGTTGGCGATGTTGTTGGAGAAAATGGTGTCTGAGCCGACGAATTGACCTGCCTATTTTTTGCACGATTACAAATGACTTCTATAGTTGATGTGTACACGAATCAGCCGCGGTGAGGCCATGGAAGACATTTTTATCGTGAAGCGCTGCAACAAGATCATCATTCATGGTCGGCGGGACGGCGAAATCGGCCATCAGCCGCCTGACGCCGCGGTCTGGTACCGCATCGTCGACACCCGCACCAACGGCTTCATCGGTGACGGCTACGATCTTGAAGAAGACGCGCGGTATTTCTGCCAGCAGCTGAATGCAAAGTCACAAATCACAGCCCGGCAAGGCTGACGTTTACGTACCTGTTACGGGTCTATACTGAAGAGAGCTGAAGGAACAGCGCCCATCGGTAGAAAGCTCGCCTCCAGCGGGCTTTTTACTGCCATTTGCCAGGTTTCTTCAACGGAGGTGTTTCCCATGTCCGAAAAAGAGTCCATCACCACCCTGCTCACCCTGCTTGATTCGCGTCAGGTTCGCCTGGCAGCCGCCTGCAAGGAAATCGCCGATTGGGTCGATCATCAAGGCGGACATCCAACCGCCCTCAGAATTCGCGATCGTCTCAACGACATCGAGAAAGACACGCCCCTGATCCGCAACACCCTGTCGGCGCTAAAACCGGTTGACCGGCCTCTGCCGCGGTTCAGATGATTCGATCTGCAAGCTCGATGCGAATACACAGCCTGACACCGGACGCATGATCGGCGACATTGCTGTCACCGGGCATGTGCCTGTCTGAAGTTCCTCTGTTTCTCCCCCAACCCGGCCAGGCGCCGGGATTTTTTTGCGCCTTTACCTCGCGAAAGAACGTCACCGATTAAGAGAGGTCAAACGATCACACGTCACGAGGAGACGTCCGATGGTCACTCACTTCAAAATCAGCGGGCACCTTGCCTGCGGTCACAAGGGCAACAACCTCACCTCAACCCGTGAACTAAACCGGGTGAAATGCAGAAGTTGCCGCAACACCGACGCGTACAAAGAAGCACGCAAAGCCCAGCGCAATGCTGCACGCCGCGCGTCACGCAAATCGAAAGTCACCCATACGGGCAATGACTGGCGCCAGACCTGGATCGAGCGGCTGACCGCCATGACCGGAAGACAAAGACTGCCACGGGGATTTCGTGGTCAGGCTTTCGTTTAGATAAAAGAAAACCGGGCCGATCAACCTGGCCCGGTTTTCCGGTTTTTGCCTGCGAGCTCAATCGATCAGCAACGCTGGCTGCATGATTTCGCGCAGCGACATGCGTCTGAACGCCTCAACCAGCCGACGCCCTTCTTCTGGCGCAGAAGAAACCGCCAGCCTCATGGTCGCCTCCCCCAGGTGCCAGATCAGGAAAGCAGCATCCGCCATCCGCACCGGGTCCGCACCTGGATGTGCTCGAAGCATCGCGGCCGCAAGCATCGAACCTGCGAGTCGGCTTTCTTGCAGCTCCAGCTGCAGCAGTTGCTTGTCGGCCTGCATACCAGACCAGATATCACGCATCGCCGGCGTAGACAGAACAATCTCGTAATACTCATCAAGCAATCCAGAAAACGCCGCTTGCAGTCCTTGCATATCCTCGACCGCCCCGAGCGCCTCCTCGATGCAACGACGGCTTTCGGCGTTGTAGCGCTCGGCCAATGTGCGGATGACTGAACTTTTGTCAGGAAAGTATTGATACAGAGAACCGATCGAAATTTCGGAGCGCTCAGCAATCTCACTCATCTTCAACTGATCGCTGCCCTTGGCCGCAATCAACTGCGTCGCTACGGCGAGAATCCGCTCCTGACGCTCGCGGCTGCGTCGTTGCGTTGGGTTGCGTCGAGTCGGCTCGGAAACTGGCTGGTTAATCGCGTCGGAAGTCTTTTTGCGCACGGAGATACTACCCGATCAATAACATGACATTGTCTCACCTTAGCACTGCGAACGTGCCCGCCCAATAGGCAGATCCGTACGTCGGTTTATACGTTTCTGGTGATTGACGAGAGAACGTGAGCGTTTATCATCTTTTAAACGTGAGCATCACTCACATTAACCGATGGAGATGAACGCGATGAACCACAATCAAGAAACCATCCTGATTCTCGGCGCAAATGGCAAAACCGGCGGAAGGATCGCACAACGGCTCGAGGCCGCGGGCTTGCCCGTGCGCCGGGGATCCCGCGCAGCAATTCCGGCCTTCGACTGGGAAGACCGATCGACCTGGGACGCCGCGCTCGATGGTGTTCACGCGGTTTACATTTCCTATCAACCGGACCTTGCAGTGCCCGGCGCCCTCGAAACAGTCCAGGCGTTCACTGACCTGGCCGTCAGGAACGGCGTCCGCAAATTAGTGTTGTTATCCGGGCGCGGTGAACACGAAGCAGAACAGGCCGAACGCGTCGTGCAGAACAGCGGCGTCGACTGGACAATCCTGCGCGCGAGCTGGTTCTGCCAGAACTTCAGTGAAGCGCATTTTCTTGAGCCGATCCTGCAAGGCGAGTTGGCGCTACCTGTCGGCAACATCACGGAGCCATTTATCGATGTAGAAGACATCGCTGAAATCGCCGTCGCCGCGTTGACCCAAACCGGGCATTCCGACCGGCTCTATGAACTGACAGGACCACGAGCGATAACGTTTTCCGAAGCCGTCGCCGAGATCGCCCGCGCGACACATCGCGATATAAATTTTGTGGCCGTCCCACCGGACGCCTATCGCGATGCGCTGGAGCAGGAACAGCTGCCAGCGCAACTGATCAACCTTGTGCTGTATCTGTTCACCACCGTGCTCGATGGCCGCAACACAGCGGTTAGCGATGGCGTGCAGCGTGCCCTGGGCCGCCCGGCGCGCGACTTCAGTGACTATGTCCAGCGCACCGCCGCTACGGCAGTCTGGGCAAGCGGGGACTGAAGTCCGACGCAATGCATTGGCGGCATTCAGCTTCCTCAACTAGGGTCTCTTTCGTGTCGAACTGCGTTCCTTTATGGGCGGGAGCCTGATCAAGGAGGAAGAGATGTCATCCATTCGTAGTGCCGAACAAACTTATCGCAAATGGTCGAGCCCGATCCTGCTAGAACTCAGGGAGCGAGAGCATCAGCTGAACCCATCAGATCGTCAGGCGTTGCAGAATATTTTGCTGGAAAGAAGACTGATCAATTCCGGCAATCCTGCCGGCAGTGATCGACGTAAACCGAATCTGGCGAGCGACGACGCTACTCAGTAATGGCCGTTCACTTCTGGGCCAGTGGCTCGGAGCACATAGTTGAAACCCAGCCAATGGCTGGGTTTTCCATTTCTGCCGCTCGTCAGCCTCCCAGCACCTTCCCTGCCCCAGTTCTTCCAACATCTATATCTCTTTCGGAAGACCACAATGATGAACAGAATAATCACTGCCCTCACCTTCGCGAGTTTCCTCTCGACGTGCCCGCTTGTAGCGCTTGCCACCGAGGCAACGGAGGCCGCGACTATTCCCGGCACTCACCCAATCCCCTCTGAATCCAACGAAGAAAAGGCCAACAAAAAAGGTGAGGAAGCTGCTGGGTCCAACTCCGGCGCCGATTCTGAAACCATGAAAAAAGACACGGGCGCGTCGGACTCAAAGGACGATGGAACGACTCAAGGTGGTAGTAGAGCCGGGAGTTAAGCGTCAGTAACGCTTGTTTGTCCCAGCCCGGTACAGCGTCGATTCTCTGCTTTCTGTCATGTGCACGTCACATCCAGCAAGCACAATGGGATCAGCCAAAAGGATTTGGCCCATCTACAGAAAGCCCGGCTAAATGCCGGGCTTTTTCGATTCTGGTAGTTGGGATAATGTCGGACATCGCGTTTAGGGCCTGGCTGATTGACCCATCCGCGGGTTCTCACTTATTCCTTTGCATCCATCCGATCAACATGAACGCACATCCTGGGATAAGCAGGCCCGGAGCTACATACGCGAACGTCCCTTCGGTGAGCAGCCCGGTCAGACCAAAACTGAATCCGCAAATCACCAACGGGATACCACAGAGAAACAGCGGGTTTCGAAATGCCTTGTCCATAGCACCCTCTCCTTTAAATTTTTCAACCCGGAAACAAACAAGGGCTTGCATCAGCTTTCGCCCGCAAACCCTTGATTTAAGATGGTGCCCGAAGCCGGAATCGAACCGGCACGCCCTTACGAGCGGGGGATTTTAAGTCCCGAGGGGAAATCAATCAGGCCGTGCCTTCTGATAGGTTTTTTGGTCCGCAATCAAACTCGAGAATCCGCCATGCAGATCAATGTTTCCGCATACCCAAGAATGATTGCGGACCAGAAAATCCATCGCTTTGGATGGCAACATTATCACTAAACCAGCTTGCTAAGTTCTCTGCGATATGCAGATTCAGCATAGTGTGACATCCCCTCTCTGGCGTTCTGCCGATCAGTAATCCTTCCCCCCACGCTGCTACTCTTTCCTCAATCCACGGAGGAAAAGCACATGCCCAATTCTGACTTACTCCCTTCCCTGCTATTCAAGCTCAACGAAAACCAGCTTGCCCTTGAAGCCGCCATCATGGAGCTTACGGAATGGGTCGAGCAGAGCGGTGCAACTGAGGTTGCCGAGAATGTGCGTGGCGCTCTGGTCGCAATCGACCGCAACGAAGAGTTCATCAAGATGACGCTCGCAGTGATGATGACTCCGGAGTGACTGCAACCAGCCAACAGCGGCCGTTGAGACAGAAAAATTCTGGTAGTAAAAAACGGGCGCCTGTTTTGGGCGCCCGTCGATTTATACCGACTGGTTATACACGGAGTTAATCGTGTCCGTTATGACCGCTTTGCTTCATAGCCTTGAGAATGCCATCCAGATTGTAGGTTTCCGGTGCCTGCATGGGTGGGTAGTCTTTGTACGACATCAACTCCTTCTCCCAGAGTAGCTGCCCGATTGGCAGCATATTCCAATTGTAGACATAGGCGTTGCCAGGGGAACCTAAGGCGCCGCCATAGCCGGTGATGGACTTCGCGTCGGCGCCAACTGTTGTTTCAAAGGGGTCACGCTTGAGGTTCAGCAGTTGTGTCCAGTGATACGTGACCGCACCGAATAGCCCGCCCGTCGCGGTATCCGGGACCATGGTGTAGTACATCTTCCAGTTCTTGTAGCGCACTGCCGAAGGTTGCGAGCCGGTGTAATAAAAGAAGGTATCGCGCGCCGACTTGGTGGACTGGCCGGTTAGGTATTCAGTCTGATCCACACCATCGAGTTTGGTCTTGACGATGCCGGGGTAATTGCCCGCCATGATCTGTTGGTTCAGCTCGTTACCTTTCTTACCGCCAGCAATATTGACCAGGGTTGGCACCCAGTCTAGCGAGGCAAAGATGTCGGTCAGGACGGTGCCTGGCTTAATCTTCCCAGGCCAGCGAATGACCAGTGGAGCGCGCATGCCGCCTTCCCAAGTGGTCAACTTGCCGCCCTTGAACGGGGTCGTACCGCCGTCCGGGAAGGTGATGGTTTCCGCGCCGTTGTCGGTCGTGAAGACGACAATGGTGTTGTCCAACTGGCCCATATCCTGAAGTTTCTTCAACACATAACCAATATTGTCATCCAGTTGCTTCATCCCTGCTTCATTAGTGCCCCAGTCCTTTCCTCCGGCTTCACCCACCATTGCGTCATACTTAGGTGGCAATACCGTGGTGATATGCATACGTGCCGGGTTGTACCAGACGAAGAAGGGCTTGTTGGTCTTTTTAGGATCGTTGCGGTCGAGGAAGTCGATAACCTTTGAAGAGATTTCTTCATCCACAGTCTTCGAGCGCTCCAGCGTCAGCTGCCCTTCATCCTTGCAGGTGGTGTTCTTCTGCGTACCGTCGCTGGAGACGCAGGACATTACCGGACGCGGCGGAGTCAGACAGGTACCCTCCCTTGGATCGATGGCTCCGGGAACTTCCGGCAGCCCATTGATTGGAGTGACCTTACAAGGCGGTGCAATGCCCTGCTCTTGCGGGGTCTTGTTGATGTCAACGAAGCTTACGCCCTGCATTGCATCGAGGTGATAGAGGTAGCCCCAGAACTCCTGGAAACCGTGGGAAGTTGGCAGCGCCTCAAAGTTGTCTCCCAAGTGATTTTTACCGAACTCGCCAGTGGTATAACCCAGATCAAGTAAAAACTTGGAAAGTGCGGGTGTGCCAGGACGTAGCCATGATGGACTGCCGGGCAATTGCGGTGGAATCATGCCGGTACGCAGCGGATGCATTCCAGTAAAGAATGCGTTGCGCCCCGCCGTACAACTCTGCTCAGCGTAGTAGGTCATGAATTTCGCACCTTCTTGTGCGATGCGATCGATATTCGGTGTTTCACCGACCGCCAACCCTTGGTGATAGATGCTGGGCTGCATCCAGCCGATGTCGTCAGCCATGATAAACATAATATTGGGTTTGTTTTCGGCAGCTTGAGTCACTGCTGACATGGTCATTCCGACTGCCAGGCTGCTCAACGCCCATCCCGCCAGTACAAGTTTTCTGGACTTCATGAATTTGACCCTCTTTTAGTTGATTCACATAACTACCCATTCGGATAGGTAGTGTTCTCATCTCTCAAGGCTCAAAACTTCATCTGCTCCAATTTAATACTGGCGGCACTCCGTCAACCGTTGGCGCAGCATCCTTTTACATTGAGCATTGACCCGCAATGGCTCGTCGCTAATGACAACTAGCGGGCTCTCCTTCATAGCCGATGCCAGAATCAGGGTCGTGAGTATAGACCCGCATCTCGAAGATGCCGGGCGGGTTGAATCCAAAATCACCGTAACCCTGTCATCGAATCGCTAGCAGATATCCCCGCAAAAAAGATCGACGCTACCGTCCTCGGGTGTCGTACGCACGACGATGGAGTGCCTTCCAGACAAAAGTCCTGGCATGGCAACGGCTGCACTTCGGTAAAAAGTCCACCCTGATTCAGCATTGCGCTGAGTGGTAACCTGAATCGCCGCGAATTTACTAGACACTCGATACCCGCTTCGGCCGATTCCTACCTGTTGCGACCGTCAGCAATGGGTCAATTTCAGCCCTCAGAAAGTCTCCCCTCCGGCGTCCTGCCGAACGAACACCATCACACAAGCTATCGCTCGTCGAGTCATCCTCGCAGAAATGCTATATCTTGATTACTGTATATCCAAACAGTATTCACAAGGCTCGACTGTGGACCCGTACGAAATCGAAGACACCAGCGACTGGCTGGGCAATCCGACCCAGTTTGAAACCGTCAAGCATTACGCAAGTATGCTCGAGGAAGACGTCCAAAATCTGAAACGTCAGCTGCAATCAGCAAAGGAAAATATTGCATGCTTGGTGGAAATGAACGACCAGCAATCTGCGGAGCTCGAAAGGAAACGTATCTGGTTGGCGAATCTCGAAGCTGAAACCACCGATCAGCTATCGCAGATCCATAGTCTGACGCGAATCCTTGATCAGAAAGAAGTGGTCATTCGCGAGTTACAGGCCCTCAAGCTGGTTCACAAGAGCGCGTGAAAATACTAATTCCCCCAGCGTTTCAGTACCGGTTTTCGTCTCTTATCGTAAAACGTTAATGAGAGCTGGGGGCAACCCCACCCCCTCCAGCCCCACTAGTTGAGGCATCTACGAATCCAGCCGAGTGCGGACTACCTTTTGGGTTTCGGAGCCACAAATTCACACATCAGCAAGCAGCGATAGCGAATCTACCGGTGGCTGTGATTGAATCGCCTCCCCTTTCATCGACTCATCCCCTACCAGGGCGATTTTACAATGAGCAAGAACGCCGTTACGCAGGCAAACCATGATGTCATCCCCGGTCAGATGCTCGGTCTAATCTTCTTCGTCGCATGCTTGGTGCTTGTCGCCATTGCGTTGAGCGTGCTGGCTACGTACTTTCAAATAGGAAGTAATCCCCAAGTTCCCGTGTTTGCGGCCGAGCGCATCAAGACCCCTTCTCAGCTGAACCCTGAGCCGGTTGAGAGAGCAGTGTTCGTCTTGCTCGCCGCGCTCTCTCCGATAGCCTTGGTTGTTACAGCCAAGTTCCTCCGTGGTTTCAATCCGAGTCGTTTGATTCGGGGACTTATGGTTGTGTCGCTGTGCGCCATGTTGGTTGCGCCGTTCATCGCTTCGGATTTCCTCAGCGTGATGTTCTTCCCGCCAAGCGTATCGGGTACGAGCCGGACGGCCATGCTGGCATTATCCCTGTTGCTCTCGGCATTGGTGCTGGTGCCAAGTTTGGCAGGCGCCAAAACGCGCCGTACGCCCATGGCACTGACTGTCGCAGCTGCCTGCGTGGCTGCGTTGATTTTCCAGATAGCACCTTACAGACTCGCCTCTGATCACATGGTGACGCTCGCAGCCCAGTGGTCGGTTAGTTATGACGCCGCTACCTATGCCCTGACTCAGGTCGTCGCCGGAAAGACACTTCTTCATGACCTGCCGTCGCAATATGGCTTGTTTCCGGAGTTAATCGCACCGATCTTTAGAATCGTCGACATCAGCGTCTTTTCCATCAGCACTTTCTTCATCACTCTTCAAGTAATCGCCCTTGCGTGTGTAGCAGCTGTGCTGCATCTACATGTGCGCAACAACCTTCTAAGAGTCATGACGTTCTTATGCATACTGATATCTACAGGGTTGTATCTCTACCTGAACGACATCAAGCAAGAAATCTACCTGCAGTATTATCCTATTCGTTTCATTTGCCCTGCAGTGGCGTTATTCCTTTTCACCTACTATTGCTTTAAGCCGACGCGTGCGGGAATTGCCGCATTAGGCATCGCATCAGGCATAGCTGTCTTCTGGAACTTTGACTCTGGGGTTCCAGTGCTAGTTTCCATTGGTGCGACTCTGTTGGTGAAACCATTTTTCACTCAGCCCTTGAGATGGAAAGTACTGCTGCCAGCCCTTGGCTTTTCATCTTTTGCAGCCCTGACCTTCGGCATCTTGATGATTGCTTTAAGAATCAAGGCTGGGGGTCCGCTCGGGATCCAGGAAGCGATCGCGTCCCAGAAATTGTTCTACGGGGCTGGCTTCATGATGTTGCCAATGCCAAAAGCATTCCATCCTTGGCAAATCATATTGGTCGTTTATGCGGCGGCGGCGGTGGCAGCAGTTTCGGCGTGGCGCAGACACATCGAAAGCCACGTTTACGACGTGCTCTTCTGTGCTGCTTTAATGGGACTCGGACTGTTTACATACTACCAGGGTCGATCCCATATCTTCTGCCTGATGATGGTCCTGTGGCCCGCGCTGGTAGTAGGTGCAGTTCTGACCGATCTGATCCTTCGCTCGGTACGGAAACGCACAACGTCCCGCATGTCGGGCCTGCTGGTATTACCCTTCCTTATCTTTGTGAGTCTTGGCACTGTAACGCTAGCTTTTTCGGCGCGAGAGTTGGTCACTGTAGGCATCAGTAATCTCGCAGACTTTCAGAAACCCAGAGATCCAGTTGTGGCGAACGAGCTGGAGTTTCTTCGATCGACCAACAAAGGAAGAGACTGCCTGATTCTGGCCCAGCGGCAAGCCATATATCACGCGGAACTGAGAACTGCCTCACCGTTACCAGGACCGGGCATGATCGAAACACTACTACAAAGCGATCTTGACGCCCTCATGGCTGGAGCGCTCAGTGATCAGGTGAAGTGCATATATCTGGGTGTCGGCCCCTCGTCGCAGACTTTGGCGTTGCTAGATGATGCGAAGCTAATATCGAAATACCCAATAAGCGCCAAGAACGAGCTCGGGACTCTGCTGCTGCTTGAGCCAATGTCTGTCAGTACAGCGTCCCATTAATCATACAAGCGAGTGCGTTATCTTCAACCTCCGGTAGACAGCGCAATGTAGGCTCGCTCACAGGTCATTCCTCGGGCTCTGGCTTGGTCAGCAATTGCAGCCAGCTCGCCCGCTCGCTGGTCAGCGCGCTTGAACACGTCGGCAAGCACAGCGGCGGCACGGGCAGCTGCCTTGCTTGCGGAGGCAGCGCAGGTATTGCCGCTGGCTTCGCTGGCTGCGAGTCGACGGGCAAGGTTGTCTGCGGCGAGCTGCACGCCGTCAGCAGCAGCGCGAGCGGCAGCAGCATCAGCCATTGCCTGATCGATGATCTGTTGGCCATCTTGAATTGCCTTATTGATGGATTGTTGACGAGCCTGTTCTCTGGCGCGTTCGGCGGATTCGCGGGCAGCCAGAACCCTGGCGTCCAAGGTATTGCGGTCGTTCCATCTGCCAAGCCACTCGGCATCCTTCACCGACAGACCGTGGTGGTAGGAACCAAACAACGCACCGACCGCCATCGCGAGCGCCGCAAAATAAGGAAGGCAACGCAACCACAACGGCTTCATGGCACATCCTTAAAGAACACGTGGTGACCGAGTCTCAACGTCTCCTTGGCGCCTTTCACCCAAGTCGGCGCCTTCGGCATCGTGGTGGCGTAGTAATGGGTGGCACCACCGGTTGGGTCCGGAACCTTGCCATCGATCACTTGGTCAGCAGCGATACGGCATTGCGCCAGCTCCCGGAATGGAATTGGCTTCACGCCACTCAGGCTGGCGAAGTTCGGATCGCTCTTGTTCCAGCAACTGAACTGATACGGCTTCTGGCACACACCGGCATAGCCCTCCCCCCACCACGACTTGCCCTTGCCGTCGTTCACACGGTTGCGAATGGTGCAGGCCACGGCGATCTGGCCGGCAACGCCTTCGCCGCGGGCCTCGCCCCAAAGCGTTCTGGCGAGGATGTCGCGGTCTTTATCAGTTACAGCCATCACTTTTCTCCAGGCAAAAAAATACCCGCTCGATGGCGGGTGAGTTGCGCTGTGCGGGCGCGTTAAATCAGATCAACTGCCACTTCGGGGTCGGCCACAATGACGGGGACCGCCGGCTCAATCGGCCACACCGGCGCGGCATACCAGGTCGGCTGAACCGTCACTTTGCCCAATGCGAACTTGTAGGTTTTCCAGGCTTTGAGGTTGATCAGTAGAGCGGCCTGCTCAGCCTCATCCGCTTCAGTCGCCTCTCCCGCATCAATGCCGTAACCAAGCGTGTCGATCCGATCCTGAATGCGCGCAATCTGCGCCAGTGCCTTGGCATTCCTGGCGGATAGCTCGGCCTTCGCGGCGGCGAGCTGTGCGGCCTGCGCGGCGGCGTCCTTCATTGCCTTCGTGATGAGTTGCGACCAGTCAATATTCATTCTCCAAGATCTCCATCTACTTTCTGGGCTGGGATGATGAAGCGCTCGCCGGTCGAGTGGTTGATAACCCCTAACGCATACTGTTTCTGTGGCTCTTCAGCTTGGGTTTCAGGCAATGCATCTGGGAGGGGCAGCGGAAACACAACCGGGCCGTCTGGAACGGCAACCAAAGGAACCGGAAAAGCTTGCTCGGGGCTAAAGTTCCAAGGATTTGGCAATGTTAGCGTCAGTACAAGTTCGCCGTTTATACGGTCAACTGCACCTCGATTAAACCACTCTGACGAAATGGCACTAGCTGGTAAAGTATCGCCTTCGCCAATTTGTGAAAAGTCGAAGTCTTCGCCGTTAACCTTCAGTATATCTCCGGACTTAACCACTTCAAGCGTCTCGCCTGAGCTGAGCGGTGAAAGCTTAATTATCATTAGAACCACCTTCCTATAGCGATAACAGTGTAGTTGTAGGTTTGGACTACGTTCCAAGCCTGGACAATACTGTAAGTTGATCCGGTCAGTTGTGAGCCACGCGAATAACCAGAAAATACGTTAGAGACGTTTACCCCCGAAACGTTTGGTATGACTGTGTACGCGCCAACAAATGGGGCTGGCAGCCCGAAGGTTGTCGAATAAGCCGTGTTTGCTACGGTTTGATCTATTGAACCCGGCGTACTCCTACAAATCATTGTCCCGTCTGCAAACCTGGTAAATGTCCCGGCTGCGTTGGTGCCTGTTTCAACAATCGCACCAGTAGGCACTCCACCACTCTGCGAAACTGTGCCAACGGTATTGGTCTTTCCGTACGCTCCTGCTGTTTGTAGAGCGGCCAGCAGTGCGGCCATTGTGGTAACGCCAGTACCGCCTTGAGCCACGCTCAGCGCAGTGAGCAAGCCGGTCAAAGCTGAGATGTCGTTGTTCGAGCCAGACTTCGCGGCGCCAATTCCAGAGCGAGCTCCAGCCTGGTCAACCCCTCCAGTGCCGCCCTTGTTTACGGGCAATACGTCGTAGTTGCCGGTCGTGCCCAGCGCAGCCAACTTGGCGCCATACTGATTGACCAAGGATCGAAGAGCATCGGCCGAATCTTTAACGTAACCCTGCATTGGCGCCAGTGCATAAGTGCCAGCTGCATTAGTCGCGCCCTGATAGTTCGGCGAGATCGCCATCGCCGTGTCACTGGCGATGTTGATGACTTCGTACCAAGCGCCGTCCGGCCCGCGGAATGCATCGCCGACCCGAGCATTGGCAATAAAAGCAGTGCCCGCACCAAGCACGGCATTGGAATTTTGGGTGACAGAGACCGTCCCGGCTTTATACCAAGGCATGGTGCTTC
>NZ_JAGYGD010000050.1:0-32173 GCF_019947275.1 Pseudomonas sp. GL-RE-29 | reverse complement strand
GGAGCTTGCTCCCGCTGGGCTGCGAAGCGGCCCCAAAGTCAGCCATCAGGATGTAACTGGATAAACCGGTTCACCGGATTTGCGTCTGCTGCGCAGTCGAGCGGGAGCAAGCTCCCTCGCCACAATGGTGTGTACATCCAGAAAAGAGGTTTCAGCTGCAGGTGCCGCCAGTTTGTTGCAATGTTTGCTGGAGATGAAACACCCAACACCGCCCCCCTGTGGCGAGGGAGCTTGCTCCCGCTGGGCTGCGAAGCGGCCCCAAAGTCAGCCATCAGGATGTAACTGGATAAACCGGTTCACCGGATTTGCGTCTGCTGCGCAGTCGAGCGGGAGCAAGCTCCCTCGCCACAATGATGGGTACATCCAGAAGAGAGGTTTCAGCTTCAGGTGTCTACGCTAGAGCCAGCAGGCGTCCCAGAGTGGGTAGTCACCCACCTTTTTCACCAACCCTGCGCGCAATGGGTTGGCAACGATGTAGCGGGCAAAAGGTCGCAGATCTTCGTCATCGCGGAGGGCTCGATCGTGATAGCCGCTTTGCCAAAAAGCCCCTTGTCTGTTTAAGGCTCGGTTGATCGTGAGCGTGCTGCGAGATTTCATGGTCTGCATGAGTTGAGCCAGGGAGCCTTGCTCAAGTTGTACCAGCCAATGAAAATGGTCTGGCATGACGACCCAGGCAATCGAGTTGACCATTTTCTGGTCGTGAACTCGCTTGAGTTCAGCCACGACTAAACGACCCAATTGCCAATCAGAGAATAGGGGGCTTCGCTGATACACAACCGCAGTCAAGAGATAGGCACGCCCGGGTTCGGAAAAGCGTCCATGACGCAGCAAGTGAGAGTGTGGATGCATTCCTTTGCGTCCTTGAATAGAGATCCCGATTCACCTTAGTCATCCACCTGCCTACACGTAGCGACAATTCCCGAGTGAAATTTCCGAAGTACTTGAAGGACTACACAATCCTGTGGCGAGGGAGCTTGCTCCCGCTGGGCTGCGCAGCGGCCCCAAAAAATCGCCTGCTGCGCAGTCGAGCGGGAGCAAGCTCCCTCGCCACAGGGTTTTCAGTGGTCATTCAAGCGTCATTCAAATATTGCGATTGCAACAGCGGGCTCCATTGTTCCTGGTTGTCCGGGCGGCGGTAGTAGACCACCATTCGCCGGGCGACCAGCATCGCCAGTTCACCACCGCAATCGGCCTCCACCAGCGCCAGGGCCAGGTCGATCCCGGCACTGACACCGGCGCAGGTCCACACCGATTGCTGCTGAATGAAAATCGCCTCGCGGTCGAGTTCGACCTGCGGGAACAGGCGCTCGAACAGGTCGGCCATCAGCCAATGAGTCGCTACGCGCAGGCCATCGAGCAACCCGGTCTGGGCCAGCAAAAATGAGCCGCTGCATACCGACGTCGTGCGTCTGGCTGAAGCCGTGCGCAACCAGTCCACCAGCGCCGCGTTGTCGGCCATGACCTGACGAATGTGCGGCGAGCCCGGAACGATCAGTGTGTCGATCAGGCCATCGCAAACCTCGTCCAGACGCCGGGTTTGCACCACCAATCCTTCGGCCGTCTGGATCGGCCCGCCTTGCAGGCTTGCCGTATGCAGGACGTAACCGGGCAGGCCGCGTTCGATCAGGCTGCAGGTTGCCGCCCAGAAAACGGTCTGCGCGCCGGTCAAATCCAGCAAACCCATTTGCGGGTAGGCGACGAACACAATGGTGCGCGGTTGGGCCGGCGCCTGGCTCATTTCATTGATAGTCACTGCTTGATCTCCATTGCGCCAAGTGCCGGCGACAGGTGTGGATGAAGTTATTCATCGTGTCCCAAACGGGTCAGCGGAATCGCAAACAGGAACTGTGTGCCGACCCCCACCGTGCTGTTGACCCAGATGCGACCGCCGTGGAATTCAATGATCGAGCGGCAGATCGACAGCCCCATGCCCAGACCGTTGTGCTTGGTCGTAAAGAATGGATCGAACAGCGATCCCAGAATGTCGTCAGCAATGCCGGTACCGGAATCGGCGACTTCAAGCACTGCTTCGTTGTCCTGCACCGACGTTTGAATCCGCAAGGCGCGCGCGCGGTCATGCACGTTGGCCATGGCCTGGCAGGCGTTGATGATCAGGTTGATGATGACCTGCTGCAGTTGCACGCGGTCGCCTCTGACATGCGCTCCCGGAGCTCCCAATTGCAAGTGCGGACGCACCTGATGGTTGGAGGTGTCATGTTGCATGAGACTCAGTGAGTCACTGACGATGTCATCGAACACTTCGGCCTTGCGCTGCACATCGCTCTGGCGCGACAGCGCCCGGATGCAGGCGATGACTTCGGAAGCCCTGGCGGAGTTTTGAATAATCCGGTCCAGCGATCGACGTGCTTCTTCGAGGTTCGGCTCCGGGCGGTTGATCCAGCGTTTACAGGACTCGCCACTGGTGATCACCGCGGCCAGCGGCTGATTGATTTCATGGGCAATGGACGCGGCCAGTTCACCCATGGACGTCACCCGCGTCACGTGTGCGAGTTTTGCCTGGGAGTGAAACAGCGCTTCCTCGGACAGTTTGGAGGCTGTCACGTCCATCAATGCGCCGACGTATTCGATGCGCCCGCCATGCTTGAACAAGGGGTTGGCGATCATCTGCACGTGCTTGATCCGCCCATCCGGCATGACCAGTCGATGCTCCACTTCAATCAGGTTTTCCTGGCGCGCGGCCTGTTCGAAAACACGTTCGACAAGGGGCAAATCATCGGGATGGGTGCGCGCCTTGATCATGGCGACGGTGGCTGTAACGTTCGCCGGGAACTCGAAAATCCGCGCGGCTTCATCCGACCAGGAGGCGGTGTCCGTCCCGTCGAAGGTGAAGCCGATGCT
Organism: Pseudomonas sp. GL-RE-29; assembly: GCF_019947275.1. Lineage (NCBI taxonomy): Bacteria > Pseudomonadati > Pseudomonadota > Gammaproteobacteria > Pseudomonadales > Pseudomonadaceae > Pseudomonas > Pseudomonas sp. GL-RE-29. Next base: position 29,314 of record NZ_JAGYGD010000050.1, on the reverse strand, counting down.
GCCGGTATGGCTGAGTTTTTGTGCACCCAGAAAAAACGCTTCCTTGCGGCGTAGCGTGTCGGTCGCTCGTTTACTGCGCAGTGCCAGCAAGGTGATGGTGGTGAGGGCGATCAGGCAGCGGACGAAACCGGCGATGAGCTTCTGGTCCTGATAGCCTTCGTCGAGGATAAAACTGATGGTCAGGAAAGCTATGCAACTGATTGCGACGGCGAGGAACATCGGAATGGAAAAAATGTTCGCCGACATGAACACCAGCGTGATGTAAAGCAGCGTCGGTGCGACATCCACGTTGAGCATCGAATTGGTAATGAAGATCATGCCGCCGACCGCTATGGCGGCCAGCCAGGCTGCTGCGTCTGATAAAAAAAGTTTCTTGCAACGTTTGATGATAGACATTTGTTCTTCCGGATTTTTGCTATCGAACGGCAACTCGCACGGCGCATGCCGGCAAACTCTTCGTGAAGGGCGTACCAGATTTTTTATTGATCAGATTCGAGAAAAAACGCCCGCCAGAAAACGAGTGGCGGGCGCTTGGGAAATGTCCCGGCCCAGCAAGGAGAGGGCTGGCCGGGATACGGCTGTTTAAGCTTCAAACCATGTGGCGAGGGTTGAGTCGTAGACGATTGAAGGTCAGCAAGCGCATCACGTAGCCCAACTTGATGGCCGTCGGGCCGAGAATCGTCAACGCATGGGCACCGATCAGGCCGGGTAGGGACAGGTACTGATCCAGGCCATAGGCCAGGATGGCGCCGACGACTAACGCGACCAGCCCGCCAATCAGCAGGACGTGGGACAAATTCAACACCCGATACGGGCTCTCAAAAAAACCATACATATCGAATACCTGTGATGAGCGTCTGAATCTCGTGACCGACGGCGGCGCCATGGCTGGACGGATGCAGCCCGGCCAACCACAGCAGGCTAACTTGTCGTCAAGCCACCGGAATCAGCGGGTCGGCGGCGGCCAGGGCAGTGGCCCGATCAGCCGCTGGCGGGTAGATCCATACGCTGTTGATCTGGCTCTTGAGTTCCTTGGCTTCCTGCTTGACCAGTTTCACCTGGCGATCCCAGCCTTCGGTGAACACCGCGCCCCAGGTGCCCAGGTCGAGGCAGGTGACGTACTTGGGTTGGCTGTACACCATCGGTTCCACGCCCAACAGGTCGGCGGCGACGTTGTTGCCGGCGTAGCGGCCCAGGGCAATGGCGTGCTGGCAGGACATTGCGGCGAAGTTGCCCACGTCATCGGTCGCGGCATAGGCGACGTCGCCGGAGGCATACACATCGGCGTGATCGCGTACTTTCAGGTGCGGGTCGACATGCAGCCGACCTTGCGGATCACGGGTGCCTTGCACTTGCTCGGTCAGAGGGCTGGCGCGGAAACCGACGGTCCAGATCACGGTTTTGGATTCGATGCGCTGGCCATCGGCAAGGGTGACGCCGTTGGCATCGACCGCTGCCACGGTGGCGTTGAGCACCCAATCGATGCCCAGGTGTTCGGACGCCTCGACAATCGACGGGCGAATGCCATCGCCCATCGCTGCGGCGATTTGCGGGCCGCGGTCGACCACGATCACGCGGATATCGGCGTTGTCACCCAGCACCGCACGCAGACGCGACGGCATTTCGGTCGCGGTTTCGATACCGGTGAAACCACCGCCGGCAACGACCACGGTGTTGCGGGAGGCACTGGCCGGCAAGTCTTTCAGCGACTTGATGTGGGCTTCGAGGCGTGTGGCGGATTCGATCTGATCGACATCGAACGCGTGCTCAAGCATGCCATCGACCGGCGGGCGCATCAGGTGACTGCCGGCGGCCAGCACCAGGCGGTCGTAGCTCAGGGTGCCTTGAACGCCTGCGGCGTCGGTGTAGCTGACGTGTTTGTTTTTCTCGTCGATCACGTCGGCCGAACCCTGGACGAATTTCACGCCCACGGCGTCGAACAGCTCGTTCAACGGCGCCTTCATGTTGTGTACGTTCGGCTCGTAGAAGCGCGGGCGAATCCGCAGCTCGGCTTGCGGCGCCAGAACGCTGATCTCGACGTCGTTACGGTCGTGCTTGTCCAGCAGACGGGCAGCGCTCAATGCGCTCCACACACCACCAAACCCTGCACCGATAATCAAAATATGCTGTTTCATTGTTGAGCTCCTGAAGAACAATCGAGGGCGTTGAAACACTTGCGATACAAGCGCGATCTGAGGGAGATGTTATGTGAGGGCCTTGGATGAAACACTTCTACATAGGGTCAGCTGAAGTATGACTAGGTGTTAGCTGGCTATACCAAAGTGTTAGTTGCGTTAGTTGTGAAGGAAATGAAGTTAGATGCGACGTTCAAGGGCAATGTCGATACAGGCCATCAACTTGTCGGTGCCAAAGGGTTTTGGCAGAAAAGCCACGGGTTTCCGGGCCTTTTTGCTCAATGGCCGCTGCGCCTCCGGGTTGCCGGTAATGAATATGACAGGAATGTGAATGCCCATCGTCGCCAGTTCTTCATACATCTGAATGCCGTCCATGTCCGGCATTTGTATGTCGGAAATCAGGCAGGAAGTTAACCGAGGGCCATCGGAAAAGAGGAAGTCATGAGCGCCAGCATAAGTTCGTACTGTGTAACCGCTGGAGCGTAATAAACTATCCAGCGCCATTCGAACGGATTCATCATTATCGACTACGGAAATAATCGCGTCATTGCGCATTGTTCTACCCTGCGTCGCAGCGGAGAGCTCGTGGAGGCTGTCCGCTATCATTGCAAGATACGCTGTCCTGAATAGGTGCACAGTATACGTGGGTATAGTTACCTCACTGTGGGTTGAGCCGAGATGACCTCGGACATGCGCACCAGATCGGCAAACGAACGCGCACCCATTTTGCGCATGGCCTGGCCACGATGGATTTTCACCGTGATCTCGCTCAGGCCGATTTCCCCGGCGATCTGTTTATTCATCAAGCCTGATGCCGCCAACGCCATGACTGTTTGCTCGCGCGCTGACAGCGTCTGGTGGCGCGCGCGCAACTGATCGGCATAACGCTCGGATTCACGACGCTGTTTGTCCCGTGCGTGGGCGGCGCACACCGCGTCGATCAGGTCCTGTTCGCGAAAGGGTTTGGTCAGGAAATCCACCGCCCCGGCTTTCATTGCGCGCACGGTCATGGCGATATCGCCGTGCCCGGTGATAAACACGATCGGCACGTTGATACCGTGGGCGGCCAGTTCGTTTTGAAAGTCCAGGCCACTGCTGCCTTGCAACCGCACATCCAGCACCATGCAACTGGCAGTCTCGGGACGGTTGTACTTCATGAACTCGTCGACCGAGCCGAACAACTCGACCCGCAGGCCGATGGAGCGCAACAGGCTGCCGAGGGATTCGCGCAGGGGTGCATCGTCGTCGACGATAAAGACAATGGGCTCGTTGAGAGCGTTTTTCTGAATGGACTGTTGTTCGTTCATTGCTTGATCCCAAAGGAGGGTGGACATGCAGTCGCCCCCACGCTGTGTTCCTTGCGATGGGCGTTACCTTAAGCGCATGCCGGGCGGGCGGCATTCATGCCTTTGGGCGCCGGTGTAGTGCTCAGGGTTGCCCGCGATATACCTTTGTATTAAATGGCTGATGCGTAGTCCGGGTCGTTGGCGACCAGTACTGGCAACGCAAACAGAAACGAGCTGCCCTGGCCGGAGGCACTGGTCGCCCAGATCCGCCCGTTGTGGAAATCGATGATCGAGCGGCAGATGGAAAGTCCCATGCCCAAGCCGTTTTCCTTGGTGGTAAAGAACGGCGTGAACAGGTTGGGCAAGACTTCGGCGGGGATGCCCGAGCCCTGGTCGGCTATTTCCAGCACGGCCTCGTTGTCCTTCACCCAGGTTCGTACGGACAGAATCCGCTCGGACGCCTTGACTGCGTCCATGGCCTGGCACGCGTTGATGATCAGGTTGATGATGACTTGCTGCAGTTGCACGCGATCGGCACTGACCTGTCGGCCGAAAGCGCAGAGCTCGATTTTCGGCGTGATCTTGTGATGGGCCAATTCGTAGCGGACCAGGCTCAGGGTCTCACTGACGATGTCGTTGAGCGACTCGCTCTGGCGCAAGGGGTCACTTTTGCGCGAGAACGCCCGGACCCGGCGAGTGATCTCGCTTGCTCGATTGGAGCTGGCGATGATTCGCTCCAGTGACTGACGCGCTTCGACCAGATCCGGCATCGGGCGGCTCAACCAATTGCGGCAGGCTTCGCCACTGCTGGTGATCGCCGCCAGCGGTTGATTGACTTCATGGGCGATGGACGCCGCCAGTTCGCCCAGTGAGGTGATGCGGGTGACATGGGCCAATTGGGTCTGGGCGCGACACAGCGCTTCTTCGGCTTCTTTGTTGGCGGTGACGTCCATCAACGCACCCAGGTATTCAAAACGCCCATGCTGGGTAAACAGCGGGGTGGCAAACAGGTGCAAATGCTTGATGCGCCCGTCGGGCATTAGCAGGCGATGCCGGACCTCGATCAGGGTTTCATGGCGCGCAGCCTTTTCGAAACCGGCCAGCAGCAGTGGCAGGTCATCGGGATGGGTGCGCGCCAGGAACAAGGCGACCGTGGGCGGCGTGCCCGCCGGGTATTCGAGGATCCGTGCCACCTGATCCGACCAGGAGATCGCTCCCAGATCGGCGCGAAAGCCGAAGCAACCGGTCTGGGTCAGGCGCTGGGCACCCACCATGTAGACCTCTTTGTGGCGCAGGCTGTCGGAGACCTGTTTGCTGCGCAGCGCCACAAAGGTAATCGCCGCCAGCACGGTCAGGCTGCGCAGCAAATCCGAGGTCGATTCCCAGCGGTGAAAGCCGCCCTGATAAATGAAAATTGCCGTCAGCACCGACATGCAGCACAACGCGATCAAAATCACCGCACTAATCGACAACAGGTTGATCGCCATCAACAGCAGGGCGATGTAGAGCGTGGTGGTCGTGAGGTCGGTGCGGGTTTCGGTGTTGATGAAAATCCCGCACGCGACGATCAAGCCCACCAACCACACCAGCGCGTTCTCCAGCGGCTTCAGGCTGGTAGCGATCAAGAAACGAGAAGTCCTTTGGCCAGAGTTGTACAGCATCTTGCTGTCGGCTCCTTTTAGGAAGGGATGTGTGCCGCGTGCATGGGCAGGCTTATTTGTCTGGTTTTCGATCATGCGCGCCTCGGTTTCTGGTCGGGCTGGGAGCGGAGAATCGGTTCAGTATCCTAGAAGCACGGACCTGCGTTCCGTTAGGACAAAAAACCCGAAATATCTGCCAGGCGTTTGGCGCACGCGGTGACCTAAAACAGTTGGAAGTCATTCATAACATTGGTTTTTTTAGTCACTGGCTATACCGAGGTATCAATGCACTCATCTAACGCATGAGTGAGCTGTCCCCATGTACGACAGACGATTTTTGCCCACGCACATAACCTGTTCATGCACTTTCCTGAACTCTTTGGCCTCGTGCCCAGGTAGCGAACATCATGAACAGAAATGACCTGCGTCGTGCCGACATCAATCTGCTGGTGGTGTTCGAGACGATGATGCACGAGCGAAATGTCAGCCGCGTCGGTGAGAAACTGTTCCTCGGCCAGCCAGCCATCAGCGGTGCATTGGGCCGTTTGCGCGTGATGTTCGATGACCCGTTGTTCGTTCGTGCCGGAAGGGTGATGGAGCCGACCGCGCGGGCGGAAGAAATCTTCGCCAACCTGACGCCGGCGCTGGACGGCATGGCGGCCGCATTGAGCCGATGCCAATCTTTCGACCCGCGCACCAGCGAAGCGACTTTTCATGTCGGACTCTCTGATGACGTCGAATACGCCTTGCTCCCGCGTCTGTTGCGGCAGCTGCAAATCGAGGCACCGAACATCAGGTTGATCGTGCGTCGAGCCGATCACCGGCAGATGTCGCAGATATTGCTCAGCGGCGAAGTATCCCTCGGCATCAGCCATACCCACGACCTGCCGGCGACGGCACGTCGCAAGGGCTTGCGGCCAATTCGCCCGATGCTGCTGCGGGCGGATAGTCGACCCGGTCCATTAGGATTGGAGGAGTTTTGCCGCCGTCCACACGCCATGGTGTCGTCGACAGGCAACGTGATGGACGACACCGATCAGGCTCTTGGACTGCTTGATCGGCAGCGCAAAGTCGTGCTGACGGTTCCGCAGTTCAGTGCGTTGCCGGTGCTGTTGGCACACAGTGAAATGTTGGCCATCGTGCCGGATTACGTGGCCAGGGCCATGGTATCGCCGGGTGGATTGCGCGCCGAGCCGGCGCCGGTGGAGTTGCCTTCGCAGGAGCTTTCCATGGTCTGGCGCGCGGCGGTGCACAACGATCCGGGCGAGCGCTGGTTACGTTCACGCTGCAATGGGTTTTTCTGCGAGCCGGTCGAGCTGCAAGTGGTGCCAAAGCCTCGACCGGTGCTGCCCAACGATCAGGCTTTACTGGCGGCCAGATAAGCGCCGAGACGCTGGCCCATTTCCGCGCCCAACGCTTGCAAGCCGCTCAACGGACGAACCATCACTTCGAATTCGACGATTTTTCCCTGTTCGTTGAAGCGGATCATGTCGATGCCCTTCAACTGTTTTTCGCCGACCTTGGCGCTGAATTCCAGCACCACATTCAAGCCGTCGGCGCTGACCAGTTCGCGGTGGTAGGCAAAGTCTTCGAACACCTTGCACACGGTGTTGAGGATCATCGACACCACCGGCGCGCCCGGATACGGCGTGTGCGCCATTGGCGAGCGGAACACGGCTTGCGGGTCCAGCAACTCCGGCAAGTGGCTCAAGTCACCGCTGCGGATCATCTCGTGCCATTGGCTCAAGGATGCGGCGGCGTTGGGGTGCAGTTTCAGTTCAGACATTTTCAACTCCTGTTTTTTTGTTGTTGTTCAATGTTGCCTGATGCAGTTGTGCGAAAGCGCGCGGCGATCACCTCCGCGGCATCGCCTGCCCACACACGGTAGGTTGCCGGTCCGGGGTGGAAACCATCCTGCGCCATTGATCCGGCCATGGGCACTAGCCGGGTGCTCAGCAGCGTACAGTGATCCGTGCTTGCCGCCAGTTTGGCAAGCTGCCGGTTGAAACAGGCCGCCCGATGGCCCAGGTACCATCGCAGCGGTTGCGGCAGCGCAGGAAACAGATGCATGGGCGGAAGCGGGGAGACGACGATCTGCTTCACCGCGAATTTGTCGCGCAGTACGTCGAGCAAGCGTTGTTGCCGAGCGATCCACTGCTCAACCGCCAGGGTGCTGGTGACATCATTGACGCCAACGGACAGCAGCACCACATCGAAGGGTTCCGGTGCGTGGTGTTCGAGCAATTCCAGCAGTGTCTGCGAATCCAGACCGGACCGCGCCCAGAGCTTCCAGCTCAGCCGATATTGCCTGGCCAGCAGGCTGACCAACTGTCCGCTCAACGCATCGGCCTGCGTCGACACCCCGACGCCGGCAGCGGCGCTATCGCCGAGAATCAACAAGCGCAAGGCTTCGCCACTTCCCGCAACACCCTCGCGTTCGCCCTCGGCTTCCGGCAATTTTGGGGTTACCCGGCGCGTGTATTGCCCCTGCATAAGTAGCACGGGGCCGAGCATTATTTTGGCCAGCGCTTCGGTCTTGCTCATGTTTGAGTTCCAGATCATGGAGGCTGTGACACATTCAGCAAGGCTGGCAGATCCGGCTATGGCGCGTCACGGGTCATAACAGCCGAAAATAGCGCAAAAAAAGCCCGGCTGATCAGGCCTGATACTGTTCACCCTGTAGCTGTGGCGAGGGAGCTTGCTCCCGCTGGGGCGCGAAGCGGCCCCTCTTCACCCCAAAAGAAGGGGACTGCTGCGCAGTCCAGCGGGAGCAAGCTCCCTCGCCACAGGTTTTCGTTTGTCTCGAAAGCAAACTCGGCGGCCACGAAAAAGCCCGGCTGATCAGGCCGGGCTTGTTGTGCTGGAAGCGACGTATAGCGTTACTTGAACAGTTCGGCATGACTGCCGAGGTCAACAAACGTAAGCAGGTCGGAACGCGAGTATTCATAAATCATCAAGAAGTCGCCACCTATGTGACACTCTCGAAAACCAATCCATTCGCCCGTCAATGCGTGATCCAGGTACTCGGCCGGCAACCGATCCCCCAGAAAAAGCATGACCATCACCTGACGAACCTCATTCATGTCACGGCGCCCGGCACGCTTGTAACGTTCCCACGATTTCTTGAATTCCGAGGTCTGTGCGCATTGTTTGGGCAGATCAGCGCGTTTTTGCTTTTTCTCCGGTTTCGCCATCAATATCCCCCAGCATTTCGTCTATCGAATCGAACCGCTGACGAATGTCTCGTGCTTCCATCATGGCGCGAGCCGTTTTCTCCGAAGGGACACGTACTTCAAACGGGAGGCCCTGAGTCGCTACAACCTGACGAAGGAAAAGACGCATGGCATCACTGATGCTCAGGCCGCAAGCACTCAAGACTTCAGTAGCCCGTGCTTTCAAATCCTCATCAATGCGGCAACGCACGTCTGTAGTTTTGAGTAATGCACCCATGGTAATAACCTCATCGTTAATTTGTAGCTACATTGACGCTACCTCAATCATTCTGGTTGAGTGGAGGCTTTTGGGTCAACTTCAGCTGGATGAACGGTTTGATAGCGAGCCAAACAGCTGAGTTTCTCGTCCGACATTTCATTCGTTAAAGCTCGCCACGAAAATCAGCGCGATCCTTTACTTACTTGGGAAGTGTCTCTCTCGCTTGCAGGAAATAGCCGATAGGATTGAAAGCAAACTCAGCACCCACGAAAAAGCCCGGCTGATCAGGCCGGGCTTTTTGGTGGGTATTGCGGTGAAGCGATTTATTTAGGCGACGGTGTTGCCTAGCAGACGGTCGGAGCCATCGGCCGCGACGGTGTTGCCTTGAAGACGGTCGGAGCCATCAGCGGCGACGGTGTTGCCTTGCAGACGGTCGGAGCCATCAGCGGCGACGGTGTTGCCTTGCAGACGATCCGAACCGTCGGCAGCGACTCGATTTTCGATCAGGCGGTCAGAGCCACCCTCGGCCACTCGATTCTGGATCAAACGATCCGAACCACCTTCAGCCACACGGCTTTCAATCAGACGATCCGAGCCACCTTCAGCGACAACTGGCTGAGTAGCGGTAGCGGCAAAAGCGTTAACTGCAAAAACCGAGAAAGCGATGCTGAGGATAGTTTGGCGTTTCATGATCGTGTGCTCCGGGGTGTTGTTGGTGGGTATGGAGCCAATGTTACGCCGCGGATTTTTTAAGAGAACTTCATTGAGTTGATGGTGACTATTGACGCAGTCAATGGATGGTCGAAACGGCCTTCTGTAGGAGCCGGCTTGCTGGCGATAGCGCTCTCAAGGACGCCATCGCCCTCAAGCCGGCTCCTACAGGTTTGGGTTGTGCTTATTGATCAGATACGCACAACTCTCCGGTGGCACGGATCAGTGCCTGGCCGTGCAGCGCATCCTTGATCAGGCCGGATCGCTCTTTGGCCAGCCAGTTCGGGCATTCCGGGTCGACGCGGTAGGGCACGAAGTCAGCGTATTGCTGCAACAGGCGGCTTTGCAGTTCATCCAGTTTCGGCCTGATTTGATTCAGGTCCGGCCGTGGTACATCAGGTGCATTGCGCGCTGCTTGCCATTGCGCGATCAGCCCGTACTGCACCAGTTTGTTGGCTTCGATCTGGGCGGCGATCAATTCGGCGGCCTCATCCGCGTCCACTTTCTTCTCAATCGCAATCTTTCTGGCATTGGCGATGACTTGCGCTTCCCGAGTGCTGTCCTGGATCGGCTTGCCGCTGTCCCACTTGGTCAGCGCTACCTCGTCAGCCATGTTCAGGCGCTCGTTGATCGTCGCCAGCAGCGGTTGCAAGGGTTCAGGTGCCGGGGAAAGTGTTTCAGCGTGGGCGCCGCCCGCAAGCAGACCGATCAGGGTGCAGGTCGACAGCTGCGGCAAGCGTGGGAAGCGGAGCATGGGTAAACCTCGTTGGACGCTGGATTCACTATCACTGTTATGTAACACAGGTGAGACAGCGGAACGAAGGCCCATTGACGGGTTTGTTGAAGATTGAGCGCGCGTGTCACTCAGCCAGCCGTCGTTCGATCTGTGCCAGCTCCCAAGTGCTGAGCAAACTGACCGGGTCGGTGCCGTAATGCTGCCAACCGTCGTACTCACGACCGTCGGGGCTTTGGCAATGCAGGCAGTGGCGCAGATGATTGCCGTCGACATCCAGGGTCATGCGCCAGCCCTCAATGTCGACCTGCGCGTGGCCCTGTCCGGGCTGATCGGCGAGACGCGCGAACGGGCGAATGCCTTGGGCGACATCACGCAATTGCTGGTAAACCTCGCGGGCGGTCAGGGGCGGCACGGCTGTCTCCGGTGAGTGTGCGGGGGCACAGGATAGACGATTGAGTGATGGATTTTGAGCATGAAAAAGCCCGGCTGATCAGGCCGGGCTTTTCGTGGGTACTGCGGTGAAGCGATTGGTTCAGGCAACGGTGTTGCCTTGCAGGCGATCCGAGCCATCGGCAGCAACGGTGTTGCCTTGCAGGCGATCGGAGCCATCGGCAGCAACGGTGTTGCCTTGCAGGCGATCCGAGCCATCAGCCGCAACGCGATTTTCAATCAGGCGGTCAGAGCCACCTTCGGCGACACGATTCTGGATCAAACGATCCGAACCACCTTCAGCCACACGGCTTTCAATCAGACGATCCGAGCCACCTTCAGCGACAACTGGCTGAGTAGCGGTAGCGGCAAAAGCGTTAACTGCAAAAACCGAGAAGGCGATGCTGAGGATAGTTTGGCGTTTCATGATCGTGTGCTCCGGGGTGTTATTGGTTGGTATGGAGCTGATGTTACGCCGCGGATTTTTTAAGAGAACTTCATTGAGTTGATGGTGACTATTGACGCAGTCAATGGATGGTAGAGACGGCTTTTTGTAGGAGCCCGGCTTGCTGGCGATGGCGTCCTTGAAAGTGCTATCGCCAGCAAGCCGGCTCCTACAGGCTTGGGTTGTGCTTATTGTGGGATATGCGGGGCGCTTCGCACCCCAGCGGGAGCAAGCTCCCTCGCCACAGGTTCAACGGTCGCGCTTAAGATCATTCAGTCAACCCGGCCAACCGCATCCGCGCGCAAATGCCTTTGTGGCGAGGGAGCTTGCTCCCGCTGGACTGCGCAGCAGTCCCAGTCAAGCCTCACTGATCTTGCTCACACTGGTGATCTGCCCATTCCATACCATCTCGTAATGCGCGGCCTGAACAACTGAAGACACCGGCCTCGGCGTCATCAACGCCCAGCAATAACCACCCGGCATCCGCACCGAGTGGTATCGCAGACCAGAATGGCCTGCATCCCTGATCGCCCGGCCCAACAAACGGGAATGGCTGTAATCATCAGGCGCATACACCGGATCATTCATCGGCAGGGAAGTGGCATCCCTCATCCCGGCCTCCACGAACGCGCAAGCCAACCCTCGAAACACAAACCGCTCATAGTTCAAATCCGGCACGTTCGACCAATACCGGCTCTGATGATGCCGCACCTCAGCCAGTGCCGTGTCCATGGAATCCGCCAGGTACAAGACGCCAAAACGCCCGTCACTGAACCGCGACCCGGCCGGGTTGACGTGGGTAAACGGCGCAATCGCGTAAGAGCAGCCAGGAATGCCGAATGGAATCTCGCTGCGCGCAATCAACTCCAGCTGACCCACTTCATTCTTCAGTCGGGGATTGGTCAGCGCTTGAATCTGATACAGCACCTCAAACTCATCCGCGTCCGCCACGTCATCGAACAAGGCAATCGGCGGAAACTTCGAATTGACCAGTCGATAAGCCTGTAATGACGCGCCGGCCAGCGCAGGTAGTTCGCTCACCGTCACCATTGCGCGCCACGCAGCACGTCGATGCGCCGGAAGGTTTCATACAAGGAAATCATGTCGCCTTGAGCCATGATCTCCAGCGGTGAGCGGCCGTTGAAAAACTCGTTGTGGTTGGCCATCGCCGGGAAGCCGTAGACGTTGTCCGGGTTATCGAACACGAGGCGCAGGGCGGCGTGAATGTTCAGCACAAAACTGATGCGCTGCATCTGATCGGAATCCAGCGCCACGGCCCAATCGGCATCGCGCTGGCGGGCACGGGTGTAAGTGCTGCGGGAAATGCGCAAGATGCGACACGTCTGATCGCTCGACGCCCGCCACTTTTCCAGGATGCCCACGGCGGCGCGCAAACCGGCAACACACTGGCTTTTGCTGAAGCCTTGGGCTTGGAGGGGGACGGCCATTTTTGCTACCTGATTTGAGTCCATAGACTCAAATGTAGGCAATCAGCATCTATAGAGCAAGGTTGGCCGACCAGCGGCCACCCTTGAAAGCAAGCGAGCCCGCCAGAACGGCGGGCCCAAAAGGTGAATCAGAGTTTCGGCAACTGCCCGATGCGTCCCATCATCTCGGTGACGATCTGCAAGTCCAGCAGGAATTGCTCGGTGGTCTTGAACTCATTGTCGTTGTGGCCGGTGTATTTCACGTCCGGCATCGCCAGGCCGAATTGCACGCCATTGGGCAGTTCATGGACCGAAGTGGCGCCGGCGGAAGTGCCGAACTTGTGTTCCATGCCCAGGTTTTCGCTGGCCACGGCGAGCAGTGCCTTGACCCATTCACCCTCTGGATTGCGATACATCGGCTCGGCGATCGAGTAATCGAAAGTCGGTGTGATGTGGGTCTTCTTGCTCCAGGCATCCAGCTTGCCGGCTATTTCCGACTTGAGCGTTTCCGGCGATTTGCCCTTCGGCACCCGCAGGTTAACCGCCAGTTTGAAGGCTTTGTCGTCCACCCCGACATAGGTCAGGGACGTGGTCAGCGGGCCCATGAACTCATCAGCAAAACCGACGCCCAATTTGCCACCCAGATAATCCAGCCCCCAGTTGTCAGCGGCATAGCGTGCAGCGTCGGTGATCTGGTTGTGCTTGAGCGCCACCTTGCCGTCCAGACCATTAATGAAATCGAGCATCCGTGCCACCGGGTTGACGCCGGACTCGGGCTCGGAAGAGTGAGCAGAAACCCCGGTGACGGTCAGTTTTACGTCCTTGCCGTCGACCTTCGCCGCCACCTGGAAGTTACCGCCATTGCGCTTGGCGTACTCGGCACCGACCTTTTGCAGGCTGGCGGCCAATTCGGCGGGCTTGTCTGTTACCAACGTGGCGACCGATGTCGACGGAATCTGGTTGGTGGCCAGGCCGCCGGTCATGGAGATGATTTCTGCACCTTTGCCTTCAGCTTTACGCTTGGCAAAACTGGCCATAACGGTGCCGTAGCCTTTTTCGGCAATCACCACCGGGTAGCCGCCATCCAGCGCCAGGTTGTAGTTGGGCGTCGGGTTGCGTTCGAAGTAGTAGGGGATGGCGTCGCCGGTGGTTTCTTCGGTGGTGTCGACCAGCAGCTTGAAGTTGCGGGCCAGCGGCAGCTTCTCTTCCTTGATGATTTTCATGGCGTAGAGCGCGACGACGATGCCGTTCTTGTCATCCTCGGTGCCCCGGCCATACATGCGGTCGCCGATCTGGGTGACCTTGAACGGATCGAGCCGGGTACCGTCCTGCAGCACCCAGTTTTCCGGGGTCACCGGTACCACATCGGCGTGGGCGTGAATGCCGACGACTTCGTCGCCCGTGCCTTCCAGGGAGATTTCATAGACGCGGTTGTCGACGTTGCGGAAGTTCAGGTTGAACGCCTGGGCGAGGCCCTTGATCTTATCGGCGATCTTGAGGAATTCCGGGTTCTCGTGCTGGGCAACGCCGTCCACGCGCACGGTCGGAATCGCCACCAATTCGCGCAAGGTTTCAGTGGCTGCGCTGCCGTATTTCACCCGTGCATAGAGGCCAAGCAGGCGATGGATTTCGTTTTGCTGCTCGGCGGATAGCGACTTGTTGGCGAGGAAGGCACTGATGGCCGTGCCGAGGTCAGCGGTTTTCGCGACATCGCTCTTGGCCAGGCTTCCCAGGAACGCCCGGAAATCCGTGACCGAAGAATCACTGAACTTCTTGAGGATGGCCGAACTCTGTTGCGCTGTGATATTGGCGTGTGCGGCGGTGGTAAACGCCGAAAGGCTGGCGAACATCAGGGTGGCCGCAGCCAGATGCTTGAGTGAAAAATCCATGGGTAAGGCATTCCTTTGCAGGCGGTTTGTAAGAAATATCTGATCGTTTAATCAGAAACATTTGCAAACTAACACCGTGAAGGAGTGATGCGGCAGCCCTTAAGTGCGATCTGTCGCACAGAAATGCAAAAGCGGCGCAGAAACGAAAAATACCTGATGGCTGTAGGCCTGTACTCACTTGGAATCGACGGCGATCGTCGAATATGGGTTGTCGGTCGGAAGTCATCAGGTGAGCACTCATTGTTTATCTACTACAGTCGATAGCTAGTGGTGCAACCTACTTGTCTTGAATTCTTGCGGGAATCTATGCCCAATACCCCCCGAACTATCGCAAACACGCCGTCTAATCGTTCAAGCGTTGCCTTGACTCGCGCTTCTCTTTTCAAGTTTCTGTGGCTTCTGGTCGGGGTCTTTTTACTCGCCAGTTATTTGCTGGTTTATCTGGCGAATGATTTAAACAGGACAGAGCAGGCCGAGAGCGCCTTTTATACGAAGAAGGCGGTGCAATCCCTGGAAAAGTCGACGCTTTCGACGGTCAGGGATTACGCGTTCTGGGGCGATGCTTACAAGCACCTGCATACGCAGGTGGACGCCGATTGGGCTTATGTTCGGCAAAATGTCGGGCCTACGCTTTACGCGGATTTCGGGTTCCAGGGGCTGTTTGTCGTCAATGATGCCGATCGCACGGTTTACGCCGTGATCGAGGGTGAACTGAAACCCGTTGACGCCTCGCAATGGCTCAAGCAATCGATGGGCGCGATTCTTGAGAAGGCACGCGCGGGGACGGAATCGGAGACGCCGACGACAGCCTTCGTCAATATTGACGGCGTGCCGGCGCTGGTCGCCGCAGCAGCGATTACGCCGGGCACAGACCCGACCGTTTCACGGGATGACAGAGCGCCGTCGGTGTTGATTTTCGTCGACATCCTGGACAGCGCCAGACTCGAATCACTGGGCCGGGATTACGGGGTCGACGACCTGCGCGTGGCTACCTCCGAGGAAGCGCAGGGTCTATCCGTCTTTCCATTAGGCGAGAACGGCGAGGCGGGCACTTTGGTTTGGAACCCACCCCAGCCCGGCCAGCGATTGTTGGGGCTGGGTTTGCCATTGGTGGGGATCGCCGCGTTGCTGGTGTGCCTGATGACCTGGGTCATTTTGCGTCGCACCACGGTGGGTGCCCGGGCGCTTGACGCCAGCTACGCTTCGCTGCAAAGCAGCCAGGCTGCCCTGGCTACCAGCGAGGCACGTTTTCGCGACGTCGTCGAAGCAAGTTCGGACTGGGTATGGGAAATTGACGCCGACTGGCACTTCACCTACCTGTCAGAACGCTTTGAAGGTGTGACAGGGCTTTCCAGGGAACGTTGGATCGGCGCTGCAATGGATGACCTGCTGCGCACCGAGTTAGGCACGGTTTCTCAATGGCTGAGCATCCCGAACCGTCGCCCGGATATCAGCGTTCAGTGCCGCTACGTCGATACCCAAGGCCAGGAGCGAATCACTCGTCTTTCAGCACGAAAGATGACCGGTGGAGGCTTCCGTGGGACTTCGACGGACGTCACGGACGAAGTCGAAGCCCGTCGGCGCATCGAATTCCTTTCACAGCATGATGCCTTGACCGGGTTGCCCAACAGGACGCGGCTCCAGGAGTTTCTTGACGGCAAACTCAAGGCGGTCCCGACGCAAGAGCAGCCATTGGTCATGCTCAGCCTGGACCTTGACCGATTCAAACCGGTGAACGACCTGCTCGGGCATGCGGCCGGTGACCGGGTACTCAATGAAGTGTCGAATCGCCTGGCCGAATGTATTCGCCATGGCGATCTTGTGGCTCGCATTGGCGGGGACGAGTTTGTTCTGATTCTCACGGACTTGCGCTCACAAGACGAAGTCGAGGCGCTCTGTCGGCGCCTGATCGAGTCCATCGAGCACCCGATACTGATCGATGAACAGGAAGTGTTCGTCAGCACCAGCATCGGAATCGCGATGGCGCCCAATGACGCCACCGAGGCAACTGAACTGCTTCGCTATGCCGATATCGCGTTGTACGAGTCCAAGGCCGCAGGCCGAAATACCTGGCGCTTTTACGCTGGGGACATGAACGCGAAAATCATCGAGCGCCGTCGTTTGGAAAGCGACCTGCGCTTCGCCATCAAGCACAATGAATTGCGCCTGCATTTTCAACCGCGTTTTCGTATCGCCGACGGGCAGATGGTCGGGGCCGAGGCGCTGGTTCGGTGGCAGCATCCTGAGCGTGGCTTGATACCGCCAGACACGTTTATTCCTATTGCCGAAGAAACAGGGTTGATTATTGCCTTGAGCAATTGGGTGATAGATACCGCCTGCCGGTACGCCGTGCAGTGGCCGGACAATTTGTTCGTGTCCATTAACCTTTCGCCCTCCGAATTCAAGCGAGGGAATTTGGTAGAGCGCGTTCAGCAAGCACTGCACGATTCGGGTATCGCTCCGGGCCGGGTCGAATTGGAAATCACCGAAAGCGTCATGCTTGAAGATGCGGCAGGCGCGCTGGAAGTGATGCATTCGCTCAAGCGTCTCGGCGTTCGAATCGCCATGGACGACTTTGGAACAGGCTATTCGTCCCTGAGCTACCTGCGCACATTCCCTTTCGATGGACTGAAAATCGACCGCAGCTTCCTGAACAGGCTGGCGGAAAGCGATGACGACAAGTCGATCATTCAGGCGATCGTTGGGTTGGGGCAGGCGTTGTCACTCACCGTGACGGCAGAGGGCATTGAGACGGCCGAGCAATTGACTTTGTTAAAATCGGTGGCGTGCGACGAAGGCCAAGGTTATTTCCTGAGCCGTCCGCTCGATATCGAAGGTTTCAGCAAGTTGGCCGGGGTCAGAAAAGCTACAGGCTCCAAAAGTAACGTTTAAAAAGCCTGCCAAAAAAAGGGCGCCTCAGGCGCCCGATCATCAATCAAATCACCCATCGCCGACCCTGAAGTGAGCCGGCAAGGTCTGAATCAGTCCGGCGTCTCCTCATCAGCAGGCGCCTCTTTCCAGCTGTCGTCCGGATCAAAGAGCTTCATGGCCTGCGCCACTTTCTCCCCATCCGGTCCCAGGTCTTTTTCGAAGACCTGGCCATCATGGCTGATCATGAAACTCATCACCCCGGTATCGCCGTATTTCTCCGGCCAGGCGATCAGGGCAAAGCCTCGGCTCATCTTGTCGCCAATAAGGTAGCTGTAGGCGCCGCCCGGTGCCGAAGGACCCTGGCCCATCAGAATGCGGAAGTGATAACCATGCCAGGCTTCGCCGGCAATGGTTTTGCCGAACGTGGGGCCCAACGGGCTGATCTGGCCGCTGTCGTCGTCCGCCCAATAGAGCCCGTCGTGCTGGCCGGGGGAGCTGTAGATATTTTGCGCATATTCCAGCGCACCGTCGCCGTCACGATCCACCGACGCGTATTCCATTTGGGCATCGTGGTAGGCCAACGCTGATTGCACGGCGTCGAGCTCGTTGCGACCGATCCGGCGCGCACGGACTTCGGCACTGCCGCCCTTGATGTCGAAGCGCCAACCGTTTGCGCTTTTAACGATGGGAATCGGCAGCGTCCAGTGAGCACTGCCAACCGACAGGATCGCCTTGTTGTCGCCGGATTTTTCTATCTGATGTTGTTCGTGGTACTGCTTCAAAAACGCTTCCACGTCTTTGCGCTCGGCACCTTCGCGCGGGATGAAACTGCGCCATTCCTTGCCGAGTATCTCGGTCAGGCGTTCGTGATTGGCATGTTCCTTACCCAGCGCTTCGACGAACGCTTCAGCGGCCTTCTCCGGCGTCGGGAATTCCTGCTGTGCCGCCGCCATGCCCGACCACGCCAAACCGACTGTGATCGCCAAGGCATGAAGCAGCACGCCCTTGCGTGCCTTTACTCGAGGATGAATATTCAACGACGGCCCCCCCTGGAACGCGCTGGTGGACTGGACGGCCGACTGACCTGATGGCCGGCTGACCGCGAGGCGCTGGGGCGCTGAGTAGATGCCTGGCTGGCCCGGCCACGATTGGCTTGTATATTTGTTTGAGACGGTGAGCGTGCTCCGGCGAAGGCATTGTTGCGGGCACTGCCCCGGTTGACGGCCGGTGTGGTCTGGCGTTTTTGCGTCGTTTGGCGCGCCTGGGCGTTGCGCTGATTCGCTTGAGTGGTCTGCCTCTTAGGTTGCTGCGCTTCCCGAGTGTTTCTGGTCGTGCCCTGGCTTCGGTCCGCGGCCCTCGCTCTATCAGCCGCCCTGGCTCTATCTGCCGTGTTCGTTCTGTCGGCACCGCCCTGCATGCGATTGCCGGCCGAGGCTCGGGACTGGGCTTCGCGCGCCCGATCACGGGCTTCGAGGTTGCTGGTGGCAGGTCGTTCGATGCCGGCGCGGTCCATTGAACTGCGGGCATTTTCCCGGGCCTGGGCACGCTGGGCATTGTCGCCGCGATAGGCCTGACGCTGATTGGCGCCGTTCAGTTGGCGGCCGTACTGTTCGCGGCTCCTGTTGTCGCGATAAGGCACGCCATTGCGGTGAGCGGCGTTGTGCTCCCACTTGTTCGAATTGATGCGGTTGTTGCCGTTGATGTTGTTGTAGCGATTGACGTCGATGTCGACATCGTTGTTGCCCCAGTCACATTCGCCCCACAACGCCCCCACGATCGCCACACCGGTACCAAACGCCAATCCGGCCATCAATGCCTGACCGGGGTAATAGTAAGGTGGCGGCGGATAGTACGCCGGCGGCGACGCGGGATAGGGCCAGGTGCCGTAGGTGGTGGTCGGGTTATAGGTGGGTACGTACACAACCTGCGGATCGGCGGGCTGAATGATGATGGTGGAGCTGCTGGCAGGAGCCGCCGCTGCGGGCGCGGATTCCTGCGCAGGCACGGGAGCCGGGGGCGCGGCATTCTGGATCGTCACGTTCTGATACTGGTTGCTCTGCAGGTTGCCTGCGGCCTGCGCCTGATGCCGCAAGCGTTGCACGGCATTCATGACATCGTCGGGTTGTGCCAGGAAAGCATCCCCCAAGCGTTGCACCCAGACTGGGTCCTGTCCCAGTGTCGCCAACATCTGCGGGAACGCAACCAGCGCCTGTACACTCGGGTCCCAGGGCTGGGTTGCCACTTGCTTGACCGCATCATCGCCCTTGGCGTCCGGGTGCGCTTTGGACCAGGTGACTGCCTCGGCGACCTCCCCGGGATAGGTGGACGCCATCAGTAATTGTGCCAGCAGCGGATCCGGATACAACGCGATGGGCGCGAGCATTTGATCCAGTTGTTCCTGGGTAAACACCGGGTCTTTGGTGGGTACTGTGGCGGGCGCTGCGACGGGAGTCGTAGCGGCAGTGCTTGCAGGCGCGGGGGCGGCGGTATTCACGGGCGTCGCTGCGCCGGAAGATCCGCTCACAAAAAAGACAGCTGACAACGCGAAAAATAATGGAATGCGCATTGCAGCTCCCTGTGGTCACGCTGGTTCGAATTGTGTGAATCAGTGCGAAGGAAGTGTAGACCGACTTTTTTGCAGTCACAGTCTTCTATTTCGCTGTCGCGTACTAAGAGTAGCAAACATAAAATTTCTGCCAGAAATTCACTATGGCGCCAGGATTTCAAGGAGTGAAGCTGGGTACGGACCAAACCACACACTGACCCTGTGGCGAGGGAGCTTGCTCCCGCTGGGCTGCGAAGCAGCCCCAAAAAAGGAGCTGCTGCACCGAGTACGGGCGGTACAACGGGGAGGCAAGCTCCCTCGCCACAGGGTCATTGGCTGGTTTTGATTGGAAGGGGGATGAGAAATCGTCGAGAGCGTAGCCGTTTGCCATCACTCCTGAGGTGTGCGACGTCGCGGGTGGAAAACATTGTCAGATTTAGAGGCAACTAATGCGCAATCAGCCGAGAGAACAGACGAAAATCCCGGCGATCAGGCCTAATTCTGTTTATTCAAGTGCAGACTTAATCTGTGGCGAGGGAGCTTGCTCCCGCTGGGTCGCGAAGCGACCCCTTCTTCAGCCGAAAAGAAGGGGACTGCTGCGCAGTCCAGCGGGAGCAAGCTCCCTCGCCACAAGTTTCCGTTTGTCACGAAATCAAACTCGGCGCTCACGAAAAAGCCCGGCTGATCAGGCCGGGCTTTTCGTGGGTACTGCGGTGCAGCAATTGGTTCAGGCGACGCTGTTGCCTTGCAGGCGATCCGAGCCATCGGCAGCAACGGTGTTGCCTTGCAGGCGATCCGAACCATCGGCAGCAACGGTGTTGCCTTGCAGACGATCCGAGCCATCGGCAGCGACAGTGTTGCCTTGCAAACGATCAGAACCATCGGCAGCAACACGATTTTCGATCAGGCGGTCAGAACCACCTTCGGCCACACGATTCTGGATCAAACGATCCGAACCACCTTCAGCCACACGGCTTTCAATCAGACGATCCGAGCCACCTTCAGCGACAACTGGCTGAGTAGCGGTAGCGGCAAAAGCGTTAACTGCAAAAACCGAGAAAGCGATGCTGAGGATAGTTTGGCGTTTCATGATCGTGTGCTCCGGGGTGTTGTTGGTGGGTATGGAGCTGATGTTACGCCGCAGGATTTTTAAGAGAACTTCATTGAGCTGATTGTGAACATCGACGGCATTGATAGGGCCAGCGTACGGCCTCTGCTGAGCCTGATGATGGAGTGCTGGCATTGATTACATTGCGTATCAACTGTAATGCGTGACCATGCCGTTATCAGGAATGCCAATCAGCCATAGAGTTCGCCTGACGATTTTGTTCGCGGCGTAGTTAGGGTGCCTCTCATGATTCAAAGCATTTTGAAATCCGCTGGTCTCGCAGCACTTCTGGTCACAAGCGCGGCGATGCAGGCCGTTCACGCTGAGCCATTGCCACTGGATAAGACCGGTGCCTTGCATAATGAAGACGTGGAATGGCGCAGCTTTCCCGCCTTCCCCAAAGAAGTAAAACTGGCCGTCATCGCCGGCGACCCGAGCAAGCCAGCACCCTACGTGGTCCGAGTCAAAGTGCCCAATGGCATCAAATTAATGCCCCATACCCATCCCGAAGATCGCATCTATACCGTCATGTCCGGTGTTTTCTATATTGGTTTCGGTACGGTATTTGACCCGGACAAACTGGTGGCGTACGGGCCAGGTAGCGTCGTGATACTCCCGGCTAATACGCCGCACTTTCACTGGGCCAAGTCAGGAGAGTACATCTCTCAGGTTTACGGGACAGGGCCGCTCGGACTTGAGTATGTTGATCGCCATGATGATCCGCGTAACGCGTCGAAGTGAGGCAGATCTGTCGGTCTTGTTCCGCTAATCCTGTAGGAGCCGGCTTGCTGGCGATCGCGCACGTACAGTCGACACAGATGCCGCTTGACGAACCGGCATCGCCAGCAAGCCGGCTCCTACGTTTCCTCATTCTAAATTGATCGGCATTAGCCCTCGGCGTCCATTTTTTTCACGCCGCAGATTGAGGGGAACATCAAATACAGAAGGATCAGGTTTCGGGCAATTGCGCCGACCAGTGTTTCATTTCCTCGGCAATAAAATGGTTAACCAAATTGCTATACATCTTTTCGATTGCATCCGGGCTAAGGCCCTCGGCCTCAGCCCATTCACGACGTTTCGCTAGCATGGAATCGAACCGCTCCTGGGCACGCACCGAGGCCGCAGAGGTCTTGAATTTCGAAGCAGCAAGAACGTACTGAAAGCGCCGGCCTAACAGCTTGATGACGGCCTGGTCGAGGGCATCGATCTCGCGCCTGATGTCCTCCATTCCCGCGCATTCTACGGGTTGCAACTGGTTGGAAACTTCCATGTAGGTATCTCCGTTATGTTTGTGCAGGAGCGAGGATTCGCGACTAGCACTATTCTTCCACGCTAATGCCCGATCCCCCCAATTCTTTCGGGACATCCTTGAGCTTGGGCAACCCATCTTTGATGCGCAGCACCGACTCCTGATAGTGGACATGAACCCCTGGCAAATACTCAAGATCCGGGATGACTGCCGCATACACATCAATAAGCCCCATCCCCGGATGCACGGTGAAGAGGTGCCCGCCGCACGTCTTGCACCACTTGCGGTCACTGCGTGGTGTCTTGTTGTAGGTGCCGATGTTGTCGGCACCCCGTGTCACTTGCACCGCCTCGGGTTTCCACAGCGTGAAGGCATTGACCGGCCCTGCCGACCAATGCCGACATGACTCGCAATGGCAATAGCCCATCGCGGCCGGCTCACCGCTGACGGTGAACTCGACTGCACCGCAAAAACAACTGCCTTTGTAAGACCGTTCAGTGTTCATGGCATGACTCCATAATCAGTAATCAGGCGGCTGCCTTCACTCGTCGAGGTAGTGCACCGCTGTTGCCGGCGTGCGCCGCACTTGCAGTTCGAAAATGTCCGGCCGCGCGTAATGCCCGGTGACGTCGAGCGCCCGTCGCGCTGGCGCCACGAGTGAGACGTCGATGTCCGCATACAGAATGCCCGCCTCGCGATGCAATGGGCCGGCCACGATCCGGCCTTGCGGATTGACCACCACCGAGTCGCCGTCATTGATCCACTCATCCGGATCGGCAAACAGTTGCGCACGAGACGGGAAGTCATCGGGGATGTCGCTACCGAGCAGCACGCTGCCACTGCCAAGCACCCAGCAGCGCCCTTCGAGAGCAATGTGACGCATCGTGCTGATCCAGCCCTCGCCAGTGTCGTACGTGGGGGCGACGTAGATTTCCACCCCTTGGGCATACAACGCATAGCGCGCCAGCGGCATGTAGTTTTCCCAGCAAATGAGCGCACCCACGCGACCCACCGGTGTATCGACCGCACGCAACCCGGACGCATCACCGAAGCCATGCACCATGCGCTCGGGATTGGTGGGCATCAGCTTGCGGTGGCGGTTGAGCACTTCGCCGTTGGCGCCGATAACGACTACGCTGTTGTAGAGCGTGCCGCCGCCATTGCGCCGGTCGCATTCATTGATGCCGCAGACGATCGTTACTCGATGAACGCTGGCGGCCTCGCACAATTCGCTCAGGTCGCCGTTGGCGATATCAACGGCGTTGGCCAGCAGCCGCGTGTGCAATTGGCCTGTTACAGCGCCGTCCTTTCCCGCCGCCAGTCGCCAGATCCATGACGGATAACCTGGAATGTACGATTCGGGTAAAACAATCAGCGAGGCTCCCGCCGCCGCAGCCTCAGCGACCGATTGCACGGCCCGGGCGATTGTCGCGCTGCGATCGAGCAGCACGGGCGGGCGCTGAATAATGGCAATCTTGCTCATGGCGTTCTCCTGGGGCGGTTGGCTGTTGGAGACTTGAGCGTGCGCGTGGCGAAGTCGCGGGGCTAGTTCAGAATCTGAAGCGTTGCAGCGTTGGGAGGGCAGGGGATGGACGAAAGCTACGGCCAGTTCTGCACCGTCGCGCGCGGCGCTGAAGCGCTGTGCGAGCGCTGGACGCCCTTGGTTGTGCGCGAACTGCTATGCGGCAGCAAACGCTTCAATGAACTGCACCGTGGCGTGCCTCGAATGTCCACCAACCTGCTGGCACAGCGACTGCGCCATCTGGAAGAAATCGGTGTGGTGCATCGCACGGCCACAGGCAAAGTCTGGGAATACAGCCTGACCGAGGCGGGCGAGGAATTGCGCCCTATCATCATGGCGCTGGGGCATTGGGGCGCGCGCTGGATCGGCAGTCGCCTGCGCGACGACCAACTCGACGCTGGCCTGCTCATGTGGGACGTGCGCCGGTTCGTGCACATCGAAACGTTCCCGTCCCGGCCGGTGGTCATCCAGTTCAAATTCCGCGACGCGCGACCGGGCGAGCAAGAGTGGTGGCTAGTCGTTGAAGCGGGCGTGGCAGACCTGTGCCGCGACGACCCCGGGCGCGAATTGACACTGGTGGTCGATTCCAGCGTGCGAGCGTTGACTGAGGTGTGGGCGGGCGACCGCACACCGAAGGAGGTGCTTGAGTCGCGAGAGCTGCGTGTGGATGGTGCGATGAAGGATGCGGAGAACTTGTGGCGCTGGCTTGGCACGAGTGCGTTTGCCG
The DNA here is from genome assembly GCF_019947275.1 of Pseudomonas sp. GL-RE-29. NCBI lineage: Bacteria > Pseudomonadati > Pseudomonadota > Gammaproteobacteria > Pseudomonadales > Pseudomonadaceae > Pseudomonas > Pseudomonas sp. GL-RE-29. Next base: position 5,162 of record NZ_JAGYGD010000050.1, on the reverse strand, counting down.
GTACTCGGAGTGCTGCGCTAGCCGTGAAATAATTTCACTAATGCCGATCATTTAAGCCGAGACACTGAACCCGTGGCGAGGGAGCTTGCTCCCGCTGGACTGCGCAGCAGGCCCAATTGTAGGGGGCCGCTTCGCTGCCCAGCGGGAGCCAGCTCCCTCGCCACAGGTCAATCATCCGCTGGTCGATTTTCGGCTTGAGCTCAAACCCCTAAATCCCACTAAACATCCCGATAATCACCGCATTCACCAGATCAATGAAAAACCCACACACCAGCGGCACGATAAGAAACGCCTGGTGCGCCGCCCCATACTTCTGCGTCACAGTGGTCATATTGACGATCGCTGTCGCAGTGGAACCCAGCGCAATCCCGCCGAACCCTGAAGCGATCACACTGGCTTCGTAATTACGGCCCATGAAGCGGAACACCACAAAATACGTATAAAGCACGGTCAACAAAATCTGCAGGGTCAACGCGCAAGCAATGAACAGCAACGCGCCGCTGAGCTGCCACAACTGCAACCCCATCAGCGCCATGGTCAGGAACATACCCAGACAAACATCGGAAATCAGCGACAGGCCCTGGCTGGCGCCGCTCCAGGATTTCAGGCGCTGCTCGCCGAGCAGTCCCCGGACGACATGGTGAATGACGATACCGGCGAACAGACAACTGACGAACTTGGGCAGGGTGATCCCTGCGTCCACCAGCAACAGGTTAAGGCCATAGCCGAGCATCAAGGTCAGATTGAGCCACATCCACGCCCAGAGCACGTCGTAGTAGTCCAGTGGCTTGCTCTGCTGTTGCTCCAGAATGCCGACTTCCAGCGCCCCATCCCGGGACGTTGTGAGTTGATGGCGACGGATCAACCGGTTGGCGATAGGGCCGCCGATCACACACGCGGCGATCAGGCCGACGGTATTGCTGGCGATCCCCAATTCGTGCGCGTTCTGGATACCCAGCTTTTCCACGAACAGCGGTGCCCAGGCCAGGCTAGTGCCAATCCCACCCGTGAGGGAAATGGAGCCGACCATCAGGCCGGCCTTCGGATCAAGCCCGAACACCTCGGCCATGCCCATGCCCAGCGCGTTTTGCAGGAAGATAAACACAGTGGCGAGCACCAGCAGAATCATCAACGGCCAACCGCCCTTGATCAACTGGCGCATGTCCGATTTCAAACCGATGCCTGCAAAGAAGTACAGCAGCATGGTGTCGCGAACTTGCAGGTCGAACTCGACCTGGATATTCAGGCCGAAGTACAACAGGCTGGTGACCGCCGCACAGACAAAGCCACCGACCACCGATTCGGGAATGCAGTATTGACGGAGCAAGGTGCTGTGCTGAACCAGCGTCTTGCCCAGAAACAGTAGCAGGATGGCGAGGGTGAAACTCACCAGGCCTTGAACAGCAAAGAGTTGGGGAGTCATCTATAGCCTATTGAAAAACCTGAAAAAAATATTATCCAGACGAGATCGCACGTCTTTCGGACTTGGGTCAATGAAAGTGCGGATCGTGGACGAAGCTGGACGCGGCCAAGGCAATACACCTGCAAACCTTGGATTGGCTATTGTTTTCATGTGAATCCATTCATTGGTGTGGGCTAAGGTAGGGCTGGCGAACATCCGTGTCGTTGCGTATGTGCCGGGTTCAGTCAAGCAGTTGATCCCGGAACGCGCAAACGCTGGGGTAGGGGAGCTGGGAGGCTTCTCCCGCGAATGGGCGCCCTGTGTGCATTGTTGAGACTGGCCTGGAGCGTTGAATGAAAGTTGGCGTGATTTCCGATACCCATGGCTTGCTCCGCCCCGAAGCCGTTGCGGCGTTGCAGGGGTGTGAGCGGATTGTTCACGCCGGCGATATCGGCAAACCGGACATTCTTGAACAACTGGCGGCGATTGCGCCGCTGTATGTTGTGCGCGGTAACAATGACCTGAAGGCACCGTGGGCGCAGCACATCGCCGATCACCTGAGTTTCGAACTTGAGAACTGGCAGACCTTGCTGGTGCATGACATTGCCGACGTTCCGGCGGTGCTTGATGAAGGCATCAGGCTGGTGATTACCGGGCATTCCCATAAGCCACTGATCGAGTGGCGCGGGGAGCGGTTATTTCTCAATCCCGGTAGTGCGGGGCCGCGGCGGTTCAAGTTGCCGGTGACGTTGGCTTTACTTGAGGTGCAAAAGGGATCGATTGAGTCGCGACTGGTTTCATTGTTGGAATGAGTTTTTTTCTGAAGAGTTGGCCGTTTCATACCGGGATAAGAGTAATCCTGTGGCTAAGGGCGCCCACGAGCCCAGCTTGCGGACGCCCCTGTAAACAGGGTGAGCAATTAAGCCAGTGGTGAGTAATTCACACGCCAAGTATTTTTATCAACAAGGCGCCTATTAGCCCTGTGACTACAGGTGCCAAATACAATTGGTGAATTTGTGAAAAAATACTGTTTGATGGTATTTCAGTTGAGCGCTCAATATCTTCTCGGCTGCGGGCTCCGGCGCCTTTGATGGACTCTTCTATGCGCTGGTTCTCGATTTTTTCACTTATTTTGGCGAGGCGAGAAGAAAGCTTTGCACCGGATGCATAAAGTGCAAAACCAATGAAAATCAGGAGGTAGGTAGCGAGGAAGTATAAGTTTTGCAAATCTGGAAGATTCAAGTGATCCGGAACCGGGGAGTTCTTCCAAAAAAAACCGAGGTACGGTGTATTTTGATGTATCAGGCCGATGAGTTCCTTGAACGGCCGCGCAATTGCACTTCCTAGTTGCGACCCATCGTCGAGGCGGAAATAAATCATTTTGAGGAAAGATATTCCGCAAGAGATAAATGCCGGAATAATTATTGTGGCGCCTAGTACTCGCTTCCTTATCGATTTGTTTTTTGCGTCCTTGAAATTCACTCTAACACTCCATTTTAACAACTAACGATTAATCTAATGGGTAGGTAAAAACACTTCTTCGAGGGAAGGCCGTCGCCCGGCTTTACCCATAAAGCAGCTACAGCAGCCCGTGATCATCGACTATAAGCCGCCTTGATTCGGAGCGGTAGGTGAGCCATTCCGAGCTTCATGTAGGACCTTTAGCGACGCAATCTCAGACCTTTCATACCCCTGCGCTGGGCATCTAAACACAACCGGGGCGCAAAGGGAGCTGAGCAAAGAGCAGTCCCCTTGGCTGTACTTACCGGATGGTGACTGCGCGTAAACGTAGCAGAGTGAAGTAGCGACTCCGGATGAAGTCGCCATGTTGCCTGTCTGATCAGTTATCGCCACCTGTAGCACGACGCGCCTGCGATTAGCGTTTCATCGAGTCGCGTGCGCAACATCGCCGCAGAAAATATCGGCGCTGCCATCCTCGGGTGAGGTACGCACAACCACCGCGTACTTGCCGGAAAGTAGCTCTGGCATGGCTATCGGAGCGCTTCGGTAAAAGGTCCAGCCACCGGTGCCTGCATTGGGTTCAGTGTTGACCTTATCGTTCATTGCATACGCGACGGAGCCGGGTTGCTGGCAACTGCCTTTGTTGATGAAGGTATAGATGCGCGGCGGCAGGATGGTCCCGTTGGGAACGCCGGAGAGGTAGAAGTCGAAGTTGGTTTGATTGCCTTCGCCAGTCAGTGTGGTCGTGGCAGTGTGGCCAGGGTTTCTGTGGGTCGCCGCCAAAGGAAGGTTCATTGATTGGTGTGATGAGCTGGAACAGCCGACAAGCGTTGCGCTAATCAATAACGCTGAAACGGGCAGACAGGGTTTCATTGCCAACCTCCAAAAATGGAAGAAGTGCGTGGGTGGACTATTGGGTATAGCTCAATAATCCGGCGCCGGGCTCTGACGATCAGTACTTGATGTCCCTGGCTTGGCGACGGGTGTCTTGTTTGGTACTGCGCTTGTCCTGGCGACACTCGACATTGCTTTTGTCACTGCCCTGTCGGCAGTCCTGCTTGGTTTGCCGGGCAGTGGAGCGGCCTTCCTGCCTGGTATCGCGAGCTTCACGCCGTTGTTCACCCTGCTCGGTCGCGTAGACGGGTGGCGTCACCCACTGCACGCCAGCGGCGAGGACCAGCATGGCCAGAGCCTTGAAGCAGTACTTGCGATTCATGAGTGTTCTCCATTTATAGATCGATCAGGGCGCTCAACGAAGAATTCAGTGAAAACGTATGTCTACATCGTAGGCTCACGGCTATAAAACGATGTGTGAAACAGATAAATGGGACAGGATTATTTGTAGACGTATCAAAGAAGCGGGCGCCTTGGGCGCCCGTTTTCATTTACTGCGCAGCTTGGGCGCGCAAACGTCGGCCAATCACATCCATCAAGTCGCAGCCATCGCGTAATGGAATGGCGAGCAGTTGGGAGAAGTCCGTCAATACCACCGTGTCGCAACCCAGCTCAGCGCGGTACGCGATGTTTTCCAGAACTTGAGTGACCGTGCGGATGCGGTGGTCGGCCATGGCTTGCAGGACTTCGAGTGGGGCTTGAGTATCAATGAGCAGGGAGGGCGGAATCAGGTCGAGTCCGGTGAGGGGCATGTATCTTTCCATAAGTGAAACTCCGATCAAGGCAAAGGTTGACTGTCCCCCAGTCGTCGCCAAACGATTGGGTGACAGCTGTACGCAGGTTGGCGAACCGGGATCGGAATCCGGCAGACCCGAAGGTCTCCCGCGCACAGCTGCCATAAAGACAGCTTTGCGGGCATGCAAAAGCGGCTGCATTAAAGCACAGCGCATTGCATTCCAATCGATCAGGTCGCCAAACCCGAATCGCCATTTGGGCGACGGCACTGACTATAAGCTGCATGGCAGCCGCTCGGTAGGTGAGGGTTTCCGAGCTTTTTGTAGGACCCGTGCCGATGAAATCTCGGACCTTTCTCTTGTCTTCGCCGGGAAATTAAACGCAGCCCTGAAATGTTCATTGCCCCTCGCTCTCAACTCGCCGAAGCTATCCTCATATCAGCCCTCACGCCGTCGAGATGGACCTCCACCCCATGCAAACCCCCACTGCCGCCCAACGCCCCCTCTGGAAAATCTACCTGCTTTTCCTCGCACCCATGGTCCTGTCCAACTTCCTCCAGTCCATGTCCGGCACCGTCAACAGCATCTACATCGGGCAAATGCTCGGCACTCAAGCGTTGGCTGCCGTGTCCGGCATGTTCCCTATCGTATTTTTCTTCATCGCCCTGGTG